>DASQJL010000033.1 GCA_035631035.1 Candidatus Binatia bacterium
GCCCTGGCTCGCCGCGGGGATCTACCGCGATTCGGCGTTCACCTGGGCCATTCTCCTCGGCGCGGCCTCGGTCCCGCTCTCGGCCGTCGCGTCGGTGAACATCTCGATGCTCCAGGGGCACCAGGCCGTGCGCTCCATGGCCGGGCTCAACGTGGCGATCGCCGTGGCGCAGATCGCCACCATCGTGCCGCTCGCGTTCCTGTGGGGCGTTCCCGGAGCGGTCGCGCAGCTCGTGGTGATCACGGCGATCTGGGCGTGGTGGAGCGGACGGCTGCTTGCGCCCCACACCCCGCGCGCGCCCAGGGCGCCGAGCCCGCCCGGCCCGGGCGCGGGAACCGGCCCGGCGGCCGCCTCGGCGAAACCACTCCTGCGTCCCCTCCTCCGGTACGGCATCTCCTCGCTCCTCGTGGGACTCTCCTCAACGCTGACGCTCCTCATCCTGCGCTCCATGCTGGTCAGCAAGCTGGGGCTGCCGGCGAACGGCATCTACCAGGTCTGCGTCGGCGTGTCGGGGCTTCTCATGCCCACGATCCTGAACGCGATCACGGCGAACGTGTGGCCCGAGATCGCGTCGCTCCCGAACGACGCCGACGTCCCCCCGGTGATGCGGAGCGCCGTGCGCCTCGCGTTCCTCCTCACCACCGGGTTCTGCGCGGCCATCCTCATCGGGGCGCCGATCTGGGTGCCGCTCTTCTACAGCGGCCGCTTTCTCCCCGCGCTCGACCTCCTGCCGATCCAGTTCCTGGGCGACTATTTCCGCGCCGCGGCCTGGATGTTCGGCATCTGGCTCGTGCCGCGGAACCGGCTTCGCCCCTGGGTGCTGTTCGACGTGGTCTACGGCGTGACGCTGCTCGTCGCGTTCGTGCTCCTGGTGGACCGCGTGGGGCTGAAGAGCGTCGTGATCGGCTACGTGCTGGCGCACATGACGCACGCCGGGCTCCACTACTGGCTGGCGCGGCGCTCGACGGGATTCAAGCTGGGGCCCGACAACCGGCGCCTGCTGCTCGCCTCCCTGGCGCTCCTCCTGGGGCTTCTCGCCTGGACGCCGAAGAACCTGGCCGGCGTGGGGGTGGGCGGACTGGCCCTCGTCCTCTGGGCGGCGATCGTCGTGCGTCGGCGCGAGTGGCTCGCCATGCTCGACGTGGCGCGGCGGAGGCTGAGCGTGGCATCATCGTCCCCTTGACCTCCTCCCTGAGAATCCTGAATTCCGCGCCCGCCAGGCTCGCGGCGATGCTGCTGCTCGGCCTCGCGCCTCTTTGGGTACACGGCGTCGTCCGAGCCGCCCCGGCGACCTTTCCCGCGACGGGAATGCCGGCCATGCCGGGCATGCCCTCGACCGCCGCCGACCTGAGTCCGCCGATCGCGGGCCGCGTCGACCCGGCGACCTACCGCGTCGGCCCGGGCGACGAGTTCGCGCTCCTCTACTCCGATCTCGGCGAGCCCCGGATCGTCCGCGTCGGCCCGACGGGAACGATCCTGCTCCCCGACGTGGGAGCGCTCGCGGCGGCGGGGCTCACCCTGGAGGAGCTGGAGTCGCGGGTGCGGGAGCGGATGCGCCCCTATGTGCGCGGGCGCGGCTTCGGCTTCAGCCTCTATCGTCCCCGGCGCTTCCGGCTCTACGTCACAGGCGAGGTGGGCCAGCCGGGGGGTGTTGCGCTCCAGGCGCCGGCGCGCGCCTCCGAGGCGGTTCTGGCCGCGGGCGGAGTCGCCGGCGGAGGCGCGCTCCGCGGCATCGAGATCCGCCGGGGCTCGGACACGCTGCGGGCCGACCTCGTGCTCTCCTCGCGGGGTGGCCGGCTCGATGCCGACCCCCTCGTCTTCGAGAGCGACGTCATCTACGTGCCGCCCTCCCGAGCGAGGATCGGGATCGGAGGGGCGGTGGTCCACCCGGGGCGCTACGACTATGTCCCCGGCGATCGCGCGAGCGATCTCGTCGCTCTGGCGGGGGGACTCCTCCCTGGAGCCGCACTCGCCGGCGCGACGATCGAGCGATTCGATCCGGAAGGCGGAGCGGAGCGATCCCCGCTACGCCTGAGCGAGGCGATCGCCGCGCCGGGGGGCCCGGCCGACGAACCGCTCCGCGAGGGGGACCGGCTCTTCGTGCCGGGGCGCCCGCGCTGGCAGGAGGGGGACCAGGTGACGCTGGTCGGAGAGGTCGCCCGCCCGGGCCCCTACCCGATCCGTTCCGGAGTCGACCGCCTGAGCGTCGTGCTCGCCGCCGCGGGAGGGTTCACCGCGTCCGCGGACAGCGCGGGGCTCCGGATCGAGCGGACCGCGGCCGGAGCGCCGAGCGATTCCCTCTTTCTCCGGCTCACGGAGCGTAACCCGGACCTGCTCACTCCGGCCGAGCGCGACTACGTCGCGGTGACCGCGCGGGAGCGGCTGGCCCTCTCGGCCGGAGCCGCGCGCGCCCTCGGCGATCCGGTGCTCCACGACGGGGATCGCATCGTCGTGCCGCGGCGGATCGGACTCGTCGGCGTGCAGGGGGAGGTGCGCGCCCCCGGATTCGTTCCCTACGCGCCCGGGCGCCGCGTCGCCGACTACGTGGAGGACGCGGGAGGATACACGTCGCGCGCGTACAGGAGCCGGATCCGCGTGACGCGGGCGGCCACCGGAGCCCGCATGGACGCGAGTGAAGCCGGAATTCTCCGAGAAGGGGACGTCGTCTGGGTCCCGACCCGGCCGGACCACAGCACGTGGGCGAGCGTGCGGGACGTTCTGACCACGGCCGCCCAGGTGGCGACCATCTACCTCGTCGTGCGCGAGGCTACCAAGTAGTCGCGGGCCCGCTCCCGGCCACGCCACAGCGACGCGAGAAGCACGGGGGGCACCAGGAGCGCCGCGGGCAGCTTCCGCGGATCCCAGCGCCACTTGCCCCAGATCAGGAGCGCGAGCGCCCCGGCGAGCGCGAAGAGCCACGCCGCCACGCCCGCCTCGCCCAGAACCGCCGCTCCGGCCGCCGCGAGGAGGGCCGTGACGTATACGGCGCAGGCGTGGACGAACGGGCGCCGGATCGAGATCGGTCCCCAGCGGATCACCTCGATCTGGCTCCGGAACGCCTCCGGATGCCTCGCTTCGAGCAAGGGGTCCATCTCGTAGCGGCGCGCCCAGCGGAGGGGATCGAGCCACGACGAGTGCTCCGGGGGATGGACCACGCGGATCGCGGGATCGATCCGGGTCCGGGCGCCCGCTTCGGCCAGCGTGAACCCCAGGTCGGAGTCCTCGCGGAAGTAGATGCCTCGGCGTGGATCGAAGAAGGCCTCCGAGTATCCGCCGGCGCGCTCGAAGGCCTCGCGCCGTACGAACAGGTTCGTCGGAAGCCAGACCGGCGCCCCCTCCTTCCGCCGCCGCGCGGGCCGGCCGTCCGGGAGCAGCGTGTCCCCCTCGATCACGTCGAGGTCCGGCTCGTTCTCGATGCGGGCCGCCGCGCGCTCCAGCCAGTCCGCCGCCGGGGTGCAGTCGTCCTCCGTGAACGCGAGCCAGGCCGCGCGCGCCTCGCGCGCTCCGGCATTTCGAGCGGCGCCGGGGCCCCGCCGCTCTGGAAGCAGGACGGCGCGGGCGCCCGCCTTGTTGAGCCGGGCGCGAGTCGGGGGCGAGGGCTCCACGCCGTCGAACGCGACGATCCACTCGCGGAGCCCGGGGGCGAGGGTCTGACGCTCGAGGGCCTCGAGGAGGGGAAGGAGCCTGGATTCGTTTCCCAGGGTCGGCACGACGACGCTGAAGCGTGGAAGGGATGCGCTCAGGGACGGGCGGCGGCGGCGCGCCCGATCGGATCGCGCACGCGTTCGCGGAACCACGCCACGGTGCGCCGGAGCCCCTCGTCGAGCGGGGTCGTCGCGCGCCAGCCGAGGAGCTGCTCCGCACGCGAGGTGTCGAGGCAGCGCCGAGGCTGCCCGTCCGGCTTCGAGGGATCGAAGCGGAACCGTCCCGTGAATCCCGAGGCCGCCGCGACGCGATCCACCAGATCGCGGATCGAGATCTCCGAGCCCGCGCCCAGGTTCACCGGTTCGCTGCCGCGCAGGCGCTCGAGGGCGGACACCATTCCCTGGGCCGCGTCTCCGACGTACAGGAACTCGCGCGTGGCCCCTCCGGTGCCCCAGATCTCGATCTCCCGCTGTCCGGCGTCCGCGGCCTCGACGCACTTCCGCACCAGGGCCGGAATGACGTGGGACGTCTCGGGATCGAACTTGTCGCCGGGGCCGTACAGGTTCACCACCAGGAGGTTCACCGCGTCGAAGCCGAACTCCGCGCGATAGGCCTGCGACTGGACGAGCAGCATCTTCTTCGCGAGGCCGTAGGGCGCGTTGGTCTCTTCCGGGTAGCCGTTCCAGAGGTTCTCCTCGCGGAACGGCACGGGCGTGATCTTGGGATAGGAGCAGATCGTGCCCACGGACAGGAAGCGTCGCACGCCGGCGAGCCGAGCGCGCTCCATGAGCAGCGCTCCCATCATGAGGTTCTTGTAGAAGTAGGTCCCGGGGTACCGCCGGTTCGCGCCGATCCCGCCCACGACGGCGGCCAGGTGGATGATGGCTTCGGGTTCCAGCGCGTCGAGCATCGCCGCGACCTCTTCCTCGCGGGTGAGGTCGTACTCGGCGGATCCGAACGTCACCGCGTTCACGTAGCCCCGGTCGCGCAGCGCCTCCATGAGATGCGTGCCGAGAAACCCCGTCCCGCCGGTCACGACGATACGGGAGGAGGGCGCGAGAAGGAGCCCCGGGAGCGGATCGCTGGTCGAGGAATCGTCCATGGGAAGGAGCCGAGTCTCCCCCATGCTCCGGATCGAGTCAAGCGCGGGCGGGCGGCAGCGGTCCGCGCGGCGGGCGCTCTCTTGACCCCCGTCGGGGCATAGGCCACGATGCGGGCTCATGCCCGCCATCGCACCGTCCGTCGCGATCACACCGGAGCGGCGTGCCACCGCGCTCGACCGCGCCGCGACGCTCTCCTTCCTTCTCCTCGCCGCGGCGCTTCCATGGTCGATCGCGCCGATCTCGATCGCGGTCGTGCTCTGTGCCGCGCTCACGCTGGCGGCCTGGTGGTCCCCGGGAGGCGCGCGCTGGGAGCGAACCCCGGTCGACCTGCCGCTCCTGGGCTGGCTCGTCGCGCTCGCGATCGCGTCGGCGTTCGCGCTGGAACCGGCGCGGAGCTTCCCGCGCGTGACGAAGGGAATCCTCTTCGCGATCGTCGCGCTCGCCGCCTATCACGCGCGGAATCCGAAAGTCGCCGCGCGCGCGCTCCTCGTCCTCCTGGTCTCGGCCGCGCCGGCCACGCTCTATGCCCTTTTCCGGTTCGTCCACGACGGCGGCGTGTTTCCGGCGCGCGTGAAAGGACTGGTGGGACACCCGGTGACCTATGGGGGGCAGGCCACGCTGCTCGCGACGGTCGCGATGGCACTGGTGGCCAAGGGCCCTTCCCGCCGCTGGCGGATCGGCGCGGCGGCCTTCCTGGCGCTGCTCACTCCCGCGCTGATCGGTTCCTATACGCGGAGCGCCTGGATCGCGACCGGGGTCGCGGCGTGCGTCATCCTCGCGCGGACGCGCGCCCGGCTCCTGCCCCTCGTGGCGGTCGCGGCGGCGGTCGCGCTCTGGCTCGCGCCGCCGCACTACCGGGAGCGGGCGCTCAGCTCCTTCGACACGAAAAGCGTCTGGAACGTCGAGCGGATCTACATGTGGGAAGCCGGGGTCCGGATGTTCCTCGATCATCCGGCGACCGGCGTCGGCCTGGAGGACCTGAGCGAGATCTACCGCCGCTACCGGTCCCCGCGCGCCATGGAAGACCACGGCCACCTGCACAACATCGCGGTGCAGGTGGGCGCGACGATGGGCGTCGTGGGGCTGGCCGCTCTCGCCTGGCTCCTGATCGGGCTCTTCCGCGCCGCGGGGCATCGCTGGCGGGAAGCGCTTCCCGCCCACTCCCTGGGCTCCGCGCTCCGCCTTGCGGCGCTCGCGGCGCTCGTGGCCTTCCTCGTGGCGGGACTCTTCGAGTGGAACCTCGGGGACGAGGAGCTTGTCGATTTCCTTTGCGTGCTGATCGGCATGGGCTACGCGGCGAGCCGTTGGGAATGATCCGCTGGGCCGCCCTGGTCCTGATCCTGCTGGGGTTCGCGCTGATCCGGTTCGACCTGCGCGATCCGGGTCCGGTTCGACGGCTGACCGCGGGGGCGACGGCGACCCGCTACGGGCTGCCGCTCGACGTGGCGGGCTACGTGCGCCTGACGGCCTACTTCCGCGGGCAGGCTCCGGCCGACAGCATGATCCCGCCGTACTGCTACCGACCTCTCGTTCCGCTCATCGCCTCGGCGCTGCCCTGGGGGCCCCTCACCTCGATCGACGTGGTCGACCTCGCCTGCCTCCTCCTGACGCTCGTCCTCCTGGATCGGCTCCTCTTCCACGTCGGGTACGGAATGCGCGGGCGCACCCTCGGATGCTTCCTGTTCGCCGCTTCGTTTCCCACGTTCTATTACGGCGCCATCGGCTTCGTGGATCCCGCGGCCCTGCTCGCGCTCACGGGCATGGCGCTCGCGGCCCTCCGCGGGCGGAGGCTCTCGTTCGCGATCTGGCTCGTCGTAGGCGTGCTGATCAAGGAGACGAACGCGATCATGGCGGCGCTGCCCGGCGTGGAACCCTGGGCGCGCGGAACGCGGGGGGAAGCGCTCGGGCGCGCGGCCCCGCTGGCGCTCCTCGCGGTCGCGATCGTCGTGGGGATCCGGATGCTGGCCCCGTTTCCGGAGCCGGGATGGCTCTGGCGGCCCAGCCCGGTGGCCCTGCTCGAGAATCTCGCGCGGCCCCGCGCCCTGCTGAGCCTCGTCCTGACGATCGGGCTGCCGGGTGCGGCGGCCGTCGCCGCCCTCGCCACCGGCCGCGCGGCGCGCGCGCTCTCCCCGGAACATCTGCGGTTCTTCCTCACGGGCTCCGCGCTCGCGGCGGCGCTCTATCTGTATTCGCTCACCGCGGCGTACGCGGACGGCCGGGTGATCTGGAGCGTCTATCCGTTCCTGATCCCGATGGCGGTGGCGATGTGGGCACCCGCCGCGCCGGGGCCGGCATCGGTGCGCGCTCCCGCGGTCGGCGCATGAGCCGGCCCGCGGCGCTCGTCCTCACGCCGCGCCTCCCCTGGCCGCTGGACGACGGAGGGCGGATCGTCCTCTGGCAGAGCCTCAAGGCGGCGTCGCGAAACCACGACGTCACCCTGGTCTCGTTCGTCTCCGCGGGGAGCGTGGGGGATCCGCTCCCCGGCGAGCTCGAAGCGCTCTGCGTGCGGATCGTGCGCGTGCCGCACCGGCCGCCTCCTTCACCGATCGCCGCGTGGCGCGGGCTTGCGGGCCGATGGCCCTACACGCTCGCGCGATACCAGGACCCGGCGTTCGCGCGCGCCGTTGCCGAGGCGGTGGCGCGCGACCGGCCCTCGTACGCGCTGGTGAACCACCTGCACCTGGCTCCCTACCACGAGGCGCTCGGGGGCGTCCCGATGATCCTCCGGCAGCAGAACCTCGAGCACCGCTGGATGGAGCGCCTCGCGCGCTCCCGCGGCCCGAGCCTCGCGGGGCTCTACGCCCGGCTCCAGGCGCGGCGGCTTCGGGACGCGGAACGGGAGCTCTGCGCCAGGGCGGCGCTCGTGCTCACGATCCAGGAAGGGGAGACCGCCGCTCTGCGCGCGCTCGCGCCGCAAGCGCGCGTCGAGACGCTGCCGATCGGCGTGGAGCTCGCGCGCTTCCTCGAGCCGAGCCCCGCCGCCGGCCCTGTCGTGCTGTTGCCCGGGTCGTTCTCCTGGGAGCCGAACGTGGAGGGCGCGATCCGCTTCCTGGAAGAGGGCTGGCCCGCGGTTCGATCCGCCGCGCCGGGCGCGCGTCTTCGGATCGCGGGGAAGTCCCCACCGTCGGCGCTCCGCCGTGCCGCGGCTCGCGCCGGAGCCGAGGTCGCCGCCGACGTTCCGTCGATGGAGGAGGAGCTGTCGCGCGCCACGGTGGTCGTGGTTCCCCTCTGGGTGGGCGCCGGCGCCCGCGTGAAGATCGTCGAGGCGATGGCCGCGCGCGTGCCGGTGGTGGCGACCCCGGCCGCAGCGGAGGGACTCGATCTGGAGCCCGAGCTGCATTACGCCTGCGCCGAAGAACCCCGGGCGCTCGGGGCCGCGGTGGCGGCGCTGCTTCACCGTCCGGCCGAGCGCGTCCGGCTGGCCGCCGAGGGGCGCCTGCTCGCGGAGGCGCGCTGGTCCCTGGAGCGGATCGCCTTACGCCAGGATTCGCTGATCGCGCGGGCGCTTCGGGGAGAGTAGACTCGTTCCCTCGATGACCCACGAGCCGATGCCCTCCGATTACGCCGCGAGCGCGAGGCCCTATCTGGGCCGCGCGGCGGTCGCGGTGGTCGTCGGGACCGCTCTCGCCGCGGTCCTGGCCTTCGTCTGGCCGCCCACCTACCGAGCCGAGACGGTCCTCCTGCCTCCATCCGAAGAGGACACGGGTTTCAGCGTTTCGGCCATCGTCCGGGGGTTGAACGTGCCGGGAGTCCGGATCCCCACCCGGACCGGACCGGAGGACGTGACGATGGCGATTCTCCAGAGCCGCCGCATCGCCTCGATCCTCGTCCAGCGCTTCGACCTCATGAAGGTCTACCACGTGCCGCGGAAGGATCCCGCGATCCGCATCCTTCAAGATCACTCCTCGTTCAAGCTGGGGGAGAGCGGCACGGTGGTCGTCCGCGTGGAGGATCGCGATCCCAGGCGCGCCGCCGATCTCGCGAACGCCTATGCGGAGGAGCTGGACCGGTTCAATCGCGAGACCCGGATGACCAAGGGGCGGCAGACCCGGCTCTTCGTGGAGAAGCGCCTCGAGGAGACCCGCGTCGCGATGGAGGCCGCGGAAGAGGCGCTGCGCCGCTACGGCGAGCAGCACCACACCGTGGCGCTCTCGGCGGACCAGATGTCCTCGGTGGAGAGCGCCGCGAGCCTGTTCGCCAGCCAGGCGAACCTCCAGATCCAGATCGGCCTGGCGCGCCAGTCGGCCTCCGACAGCAGCGTGGAAGTCCGGCGGCTGCGCCAGCAGCTCGCGGAGGTCAACCGCCTGATCGGGCAGCTGCCCGATCTCGGGCTGGAGCAGGCGCGCCTGGTGCGGGCCATGAAGATCCAGGAGCAGGTCTACGCGCTCCTCTCCTCGCAGTACGAGGAGGCGCGCATCAACGAGGCGCGCGACCTTGCGACCGTGGAAGTGCTCGACCGCGCCGACCCGCCGGATCGGAGGATCTGGCCCCGGCGCGGGCTTCTCATCGGGCTCGGCTTCCTGATCTCGGCCTTCGCGGCCACCGCGTGGATCGCGTGGAGCGTGCGGCGCGCGTCGGTCGGCGTAAGCCCCGACCGGGCGCTCCAGCTCCTGAGCTAGCGAGCCCGGGCGACGATCCCCACGCCGAAGTTCATCCAGCGGGGGAGCCGGCGGAACGGATAGCCCGAGACTTCGACGACGTCGAAGTGCTTCCCGACGAGCCGCACGATGTCGTCGTAGTCGAATCCCTTGTGATCGTTCCGCTCCACCAGGTCCATCCTCCCGATCAAAGCACCCCAGATCTCGACCGGACGGTAGCGGATGTAGTCGCCGAAGCATCGCTTCACGACGTATTTCGTGAGAAAGACCGGTCCTTTCTCGTTGGGCACGGTCACGAGGAAGTGCCCGGTCGCCACATCGGCGATCGCCGCGACGTAGTCCGCGGCGACTTCGGGCGTCAGGTGCTCCAGCGTCTCGAGGCAGAGCACCGTGTCGAAGCGCTCGCCCTCGACGTGCTGGCGCAGCGTATCGGGAGTCGAGCAGAGCTCGAAGCGGACCGTGGGATCCTCCTTCCAGCGCAGCCGGCCCGCGTCCAGTCCCCCCTCCCAGTTCGCGTCGAGTCCGAGGTAGTGGTCGGGCTTCCGCAGGAGGTAGCCGATCGACCGGCCGTCAAAGCAGCCGAGCTCGACGACCCTCGAGCAGGGAGCCTGGACCCGGCGCAGGCTCTCGTTCAGCCAGTGGAAGCGCGCCTGGTGCAGCCGCCCGCGGAGCCCGCCGGAGAAGAGGCGCTCGTTGTATCCCGCCTCGCTCTTCTTCTTCAGAAACAACGCCGCTCCAGCCGTTCCGGCTCCCGCGGGGCGACCGGCATCCCTGCGAGCGTCCAGCCGAACGCGCTGCGGAATCGCTCCTGGTTCCGGCGGAGCGGCGCCCGGGGAGCGCGGCCGAGGAGACGGAGCGCGAGCATCCGGGCTTCACTCCAGAGAAAGCGCAGGGCCACCGACAGCGCGAGGATCGCGCGCGCCGCCGCCGCGACCGCCGCGCCGCGGTGCTTCCTCATGAAACGGACCCGCCCCTTGAGATTCTCCACGAACATCGGGCCGGCGACCGGATCGCTGCTCGCGCCCCCCGCGTGCACGACCGGCGGGTCCGGAAGGAAGATCACCGACCAGCCCGTGTCGCGAATCCGCCGGCACCAATCCATCTCCTCGCCGTACATGAAGAACTCGGGATCGAAGGGCCCGACCGCGCGCACGACGTCCGCGCGGATCACCAGGAACGCGCCCTGGATCCAGTCCACCGCCAGCACCCGGTCGTGCCGGAACCAGGGCATGTGGAGCGAGGAGAGGGGCCGGAGCCATGGCAGGAGGCGATCGAGTCCGAGCGCCTCCCCCAGGAGGTTCGCGAGCCCGGGGAAGGAGTGGCAGGAGGGCTGGAGCGCGCCGTCCGGCGTGACGAGCCGCGTGGCGGCCACGCCCGAGGAGGGGTTCGCGCGCAGATACTCCACGCACGCCGCGAGCGCGTCCGGCGGAAGGACCGTGTCGGGATTGGCCAGCGCGTAGAACTCCGACGTCGCGGTCCCGAGCACCTGATTGTTCGCGCGCGCGAAGCCGACGTTCGTGGGATTGGCCGTGAGGCGTACCCCGGGGAAGCCGCTCCGAACCAGCTCGGCGCTTCCGTCCGAGGAGGCGTTATCCACCACGTGGACCTCGAGCGAAACCCCGCGCTGGGCTTCCAGCGAAGTCAGGCACGCGGGAAGGTCGCGGGCCGAGTTATAGCTCACGACGACGGCGGTCACGGAGGGCGGAGAGGCCCGGTCCCGCTTCTCGGAAGAAGGGTTCATCGCGGCGAAGCGTACCCGTACAATTCCGGGCATGACGACAACAATCGCGAGACTCCCGGGGACGCGGGGGCGCGTTCTCCTGATCGCGGCCGCGCTCGCCGCACCGGCCCTGCTGCTCGCGGGCCTCGCCACGAACCACTGGGCGCTCCTTCTCGTGCTGATCGTGGCGGCGGCGCTCGTGGTGGCGTCGCTTCGCGACATCCGCACCGCGTTCCTCGTCCTGGTCCTGCTCTGCTCGTTCGTGGACTACACCACCGGCATCCTGACCCTGGAGATGACCGTCGTCTGCGCCTGGGTGGCGTGGACGGCGTTGCTCCTCTACTGGCGCGGCGCCTGGACCGGGTGGGTGCGTCCGCCCGGGGAGATGCTGCCGGGGATCGCCGTCTGGCTGGCGGCCTGCGCCATGGGCGTCGTCGTCGGGCTCGTGAGCGGAAACCCGCTCAAGAACCTGGGGATCGAGCTGGAAGGGGCGCTCTGGCCGCTCCTGGCCTTCGCGATGATGCAGGCATACGGGCGCCGGCACGCGCTCTACGCCGCGGCGGGGCTCTTCGCGATCGGGCTCGTTCACACCGGGTTCGGATTGACCATGCTGCAGATCGAGCAGCATCGGCTGGGCGGGATCTACTTCACGACCGTGACCGGCATCGTCGCGGTCATGCTCTGGACGGCCGCGATCCTCGCGCCGACCCGCCGCGTCCGCTGGCTCTGCCTTCTCGGAATGATCCCGATGCTCGCGCACCTCCTCTTCTCCTTCACGCGCGGGTACTGGTTCGGCGCGATCGCGGGGCTCGCGACCGCCACGATCCTCGGATGGCGGAGCCTGGGGCGTTTCCACCCGGAGGTCCGCGCGCGCCGGCTCCTCCTCGTTCCGTCGTTCGCCGGCGTGGCCGCCATCACGGTCGCTCTTTCGATCGTCTATTTCGGGAGCGGGAATCTGCTCGACGCGGTCGGGGGGCGATTCAGCTCCTCCTTCTCCACCGAGGTGGGCGGGGCGACGATGTCGAACGTGATCCGGCTCGCCGAATACGACAAGGCGATCGGCGCGGCGTTGAAGGCGCCGGTCATCGGCCGCGGCCTCGGCTACGCGTTCGTCGTGCGGGAGCCGATCACGAACAGGCTCCGGGAGCAGTGGTTCGTCCACAACTACTACCTGCTCCTCTGGCTAAAGCTCGGCGTGCTGGGACTGGCCGCGTTCGGCTATCTGATCGCGAGGCAGGTCCGGGCGGCGCTTCGGGTCGCGGGGGAGGACACCTCCTGGACGGCGCGGGCGGCGGCGATCACCGCGGTCGCGGTGACGGTGCAGGTGCTGGTCATCCTCACCACGAACTACTCGCTGGCCGACGTGACGACGGCCTCGGTCTTCGGCTACGTGTGGGGGCTCTTCTGGTCGATCCGGGCGGACGGTTCCGGGGCGGGAGGCAGCGCTGCACCCGCTGCTCCATAGAGCCCGCCGGACCGTGAAGGCGGTCCTGCACCCCGCCCTCGCCCCCGCCGCGATCCGCGCGTTTCAGGCGCGGGCCGCGGCGTGCGCGGACCGGGAGGCGGCCCTCGACCTGGCCTATTCGTTCGACTTTGCCCGAATTCGCATTCTTCCGGCCCAGGTGCGATCCGAGATCGCGGCCTTTCTCGATCGGATGGCGGCCCGCGCGCCGAAGGTCGTTCTGGAGATCGGCACCGCCACCGGCGGCACCCTCTTCCTCTTGAGTCGGATTGCCGCTCCCGACGCCCGCCTTCTCAGCGTCGATCTTCCCGGCGGACGATTCGGAGGCGGCTATCCTGCCTGGAAGTCGGGATTGTTCCGGTCGTTCGCGCGCGCGCGCCAGGAAGTGATTCTCCTTCGCGGGGATTCCCACGAGGCCGCGATGGCGGAGCGCGTCGAGGCCCTTCTCGGCGGCGAGCCGATCGACCTCCTCTTCATCGACGGGGATCATCGCTACGAGGGCGTGAAGCGGGACGCGGAGATGTACGCCCCGATGGTTCGCGCGGGAGGGATCGTCGCGTTCCACGACATCGTTCCGGGCCCGGAGGACGCGGTGGGCGGGGTTCCCCATTTCTGGCGTGAGTTCAAGGCTTCCGTCCCGGCGAACGAGATCGTCGCCGACTGGAACCAGGGCGGATACGGAATCGGCTACGCCACGCTCGGCCCGAGATTGCCCGGACCGGCGCCGGGACGTATCATCCGCTGATTCCATGGGCATGAACCCCCGGAGCGAACGACCCTGATGCTCGCCCGCCACCGCCAACTCCTCGTCACCGGCGTCTTCGTCCTCGACGCGGCGCTCATCTTCGCCTCCTGGGTGGCGGCGTACTTGATCCGCTTCCACCTGCTCCCGCTCGCCGCGCCGCTCGGGATCCCGCCGCTGCGCGCCTACCTCTGGATGGGCGCCGTGCTCACGCCGGTGTCGCTGCTGGTGCTCCGGAGCTTCCGCCTCTACCGCTCCGCCCGCACGGCCCGCCTCTCGCAGGAGCTGCTCGCGGTGCTCCAGGCGATCGCGATCGTTGCGGCGCTCGCCGCGCTCGGCTCCTACTTCCTCCGGGGGGAGGTCGCGCGCTCGGTGCTCCTCCTCTTCGCGGTGCTGGCGGCGTTCACGCTCTGCCTTTCGCGCGTCGCCGTGCGCTCCGCGCTCCGCGCGCTGCGGCGGCAGGGGCACAACCTGCGCCACGTGCTGATCGTGGGAACGGGGCCGATGGCGGCGCACGTGGCGCGCAAGATGGCGCAGCACGGCGACTACGGGTTCCAGGTGCACGGTTTCGTGAGCGCGGCGCCGCGCGCCGGGGGGAGTGCCGAGGTCGGCGGGCTTCCGGTGCTCGGGGACGTCGAACGTCTGCCGGAGCTTGTGGAGATGACGGGAGCCCAGCTGGTTTACCTCGCGCTGGCGCGCGAGGAGCATGAGGCCGAGCTTCTCGCCCTGGAGCGGCTCAGCGATTCGACGGCCGCGGTCCGGCTGGTTCCCGACCTGGCGCGCGCGTTCACGCTGAACGCCAGCGTCGAGGACTTCGACGGCATGCCGGTGGTCCTGGTCACCGAGAGCCCCGACCAGGGGTGGAACAGCGTTCTGAAGCGCGCGTTCGATGCCGTCTTCGCGGGCGCCGGGCTCCTCGTCCTGTGGCCTGGGCTCCTCGCCATCGCGGCCTGGATCAAGCTGGACTCCCGGGGCCCCGTCTTCTTCGCGCAGGACCGCGTGGGGCTGAACGGCCGCCGGTTCCGGATGCTCAAGTTCCGAACGATGGTGCCGGAGGCCGAATCGGACGGCGCGCAGTGGACGAAGAAGGACGACCCGCGCCGCACGCGCGCCGGCGCCGTGCTGCGGAAGCTCTCGCTGGACGAGCTGCCGCAGCTCTGGAACGTGTTCGTGGGGGACATGAGCCTGGTCGGGCCCCGTCCCGAGCAGCCGCTCTTCGTGCACCAGTTCCGCGCGTCGGTGCCCCGCTACATGCTGCGCCACCACGTGAAGGCGGGAATCACCGGCTGGGCGCAGGTGAACGGGCTCCGCGGCGACACCCCGCTCGAGCGGCGGATCGAGTACGACCTCTACTACATCGAGCACTGGTCGATGGCGTTCGACCTGAAGATCCTCGCGCTCACGGTGGTGCGCCTGTTCCGCGACCCGAGCGCCGTCTAGCGGCTCCGTGGCCGCTCCTCCCCCGAACACCGGTCTTCCGATCCCGCCGGGCGCGCCGCCCCACGTCACCGTGATCACCGTCGTGCGAAACGCGCGCGCGACCCTTCCGGCCACGATCGAGAGCGTGCTCGCGCAGACCCACCGGCCGCTCGAGTACCTGGTCCTGGACGGCGCCTCGACCGACGGCACCCTCGACCTGCTCCGCGCGTATGAGGGACGCCTCCGCTTCGAGAGCGCTCCCGACGGGGGGATCTACGACGCCATGAATCGCGCGGTCGCGCGCGTCGAGCGCCGCGACAGCTATCTCTTCTTCCTGAACGCCGACGACCGCTTCGTCGGCCCCGACGCGGTCGCGCGCGCGGTGGGCGGCGGCGAAGGGGCCGACTTCGTCCACTGCCTGCTCGAATGGCGCGACGACGCGCTCCGCACACGGGAGATCGTCGGCGGCCCGGTCTCGCTCGGGCGGCTCCGCCTCCAGAACCGGTGCGGGCACCAGATGATCTTCTGCCGCCGCTCCGTGTTCGACACGGCCGGCGGCTTCGACCTCCGCTACCCGATCGCGGCCGACTACGACTGGGCGATCCGCGTGTTCCAGCGCCCGGAGATCACGAAGCGCTTCGTGCCGGAGGTGGCCGCCTCGATGGGCGCGGGGGGCGTGAGCGAGCGGCGGTACCTGCGGCTCCTCCGGGAGCGCGGCCGCATCGTCCGCGAGCGCTTCGGGGCCCAGGCCGCGGTGGAATTCGCCCTCTTCGCCGCCGCGGTGGAGATTCCTCGTCTCGCCGTCCGGCGCCTGCTCGGCGCGGTCGGGATGCTCCGGGCCGCGCGCCTCGTTCGCCGCGCCGTTTCCGGCACGCCGCGCTCCGGGGCTCAGTCCAGCTCGCCGTAGACCCGTTCGTGCTCGCGCGCGCAGCGGTCCCACGTGAACAGGGCCGCCCGGGCGCGTAGCGCGGCCGCGCCGTCCGGCGTACGCCCCTGTTCGAGGCAGCGCTCGATCCCCGCGGCCATGCTGTCCCGGTCCTCGGGGTCCGCCAGGATCGCGAGCGCGCCGACGACCTCGGGGAGCGCCGCCGCGGGCGACCCCACGATCGGGCACCCCAGCGACATCGCCTCCAGCACCGGCAGGCCGAATCCCTCCGAGCGCGACAGGTAGAGGAGACCGGACGCGTGCTCGTAGGCCCATCGCAGCTCCTCGTCGCCGGCCGGGCGTTGAAGCACGCGCTCCAGGGCGCCGCACCGCGCGGCGGCCGTGCGCTCCTCGGCGCTCAGCGGGCCGCCTCCGACGCAGAGGAGCCCGGTCGCGCGCCCCGCGGCGCTCGAAGCCCACGCCTCCATCGCCGGAAGGAAATTCTTGTAGCCGTGCCGGTCCCCGACCCAGAGGAAGAAGGGGAGGGGAACGGCGGGCACCGGGCGCGCGGCCACTCCCGTCCAGTCGGGGGCGCCGGCATGGATCACGCGGATCTTTTCCTCAGGCACGTCGGCGGCGGCGAGGAGGTCGCGCCGCGTCGCCTCAGAGATGCAGACGATCCGGTCGGCGCGCGCGCAGAGGGCGCGCTTCCAGCGCGCGGGGTCCGCGGCGTGCCAGAAGCGCCGGCGGAAGAGCCCCGGGAAGCGCTCGTGGGTCATGTCCCAGACGGTGGCGACGAGGGGGCCGCTTCGCGGCAAGGACTCCGGATCCCGGTAATACGTGGGGTGGACGATGGCGCCGCGGCGCGCGGCGGCGCGAAGAGCGCCGCGGTCCCACGCCGCGTTCAGGAGCGCCCGCGGCCGCGTGAGCCCTCTTCGATGGGGCAGGAGGGCGGCCTCGCGCACCGGCACCGACAGCGTCCCGAGCGCCGGCGACTGGTGCCAGCCGGCGAGCACCTCCACCGGCCGCGACAGGCGCGCGATCGTCTCGCGGAAGTAGCGGGTGATGCCGCCCCGGCTCTGAATTCGAAAGATGTCGCCCGTGAAGACGACCGGCCGCATCAGGGCGGGTTCGAGCCGCGCGCCGCGGCGCGCAGGCGCTCGCTGTCGGCGAGCGTGAGCGAGGGGCGGAGCCGGCGCACCACCGGCTCCAGCGCCCCGCCGAAGCGGCGCGCGAGCCACCACGCCGCCGCCGGGATCCCGCGACGTCCGAACACCTGGTAAGCGGGTCCGATCCGCGCGTGGGGGTAGCCGGCCTCGCGTGCGAGGAGCCGCAGGGTGCCGGGGCGGTAGAACGCGACGTGCTGGCCGGTTTCGGGGACCAGGTAGGGCCACGACGGATCGGGACATTCGCCGGGATGGAGCTCCGTGCTGGTGACGATCCACTCGGGGCCGAGTGCCGCGATCCGGCGGAACTCCTCGAGCGGGCGCGTCCAGTGCTCCAGCACCTCGAACGCGGTCACGACCCGCGGCGCTCCGAGGCCGGGACTCCATTCGAACCCGCGCGCGAAGAGGTTCGTGGCGTACGGGTCGCACCAGGTGAACGAGAACCCCGCGTCGCGCATGAGCCGCGTGAAGAGTCCGTAGCCGCCGGCGTAGTCGAGGCAACCCTCGCCGCGGATGCCGGCCAGGTGGAGGAAGGTCGCGACCAGCCGCCGCGTCGCGAGGTTCCGCTGGAGCACCCCGGTGTCGGCCGCCGCGATCGGCGACGCGTAGGCCTCCTCCAGCCAGGCCGGCTCCTCCGTCTGCGTCAGCCCGCAGCGCGGGCACTGGAAGTAGCCCGCGTCGTATCGTCCGAGGACGGACTTCGAGAACCGATACGCGGCCGGCCCGCCGCACAGGCGGCATTCGATGGCGGCGCGGCTCACGCGTCCCCGAGCGCGGCGTCCAGCGCGGCGCGGATGGAGCGGGCGTAGTCGCGGCGCGCGTAGGCGCGCCGCGCCAGCGCGAGCGAGGCCTCGGAGCGCGCGCGGACTTCGGCGGCGCCGCGCCGGGCCAGGTCGTCCACCATCGCACCGAGGGTGGGGAGATCGGTGCCGGGGAGGCGGATCACCTCCGGGTCGTCGATGTCGCAGGCCGCGCTTCCGACGCAGGGGATCCCCAGCGAGAGCCCGACCGTGATGGCGCCGCATTGCGCCTCGGCGCACGAGGGGAGGAGGAGCCACCCCGCGCGCTCCTGCGCCTCCCGGAACGCGGGCGCGTCGACGTCCAGGAAGCCGATCGCGCGGA
>DASQJL010000034.1 GCA_035631035.1 Candidatus Binatia bacterium
CCACCACGGAGAATCCGGGCCAGGCGGCGGGGATGCAGGGCTTCACCGACAACGATGCGCCGCGGCGCTCCACGCCCAGGATCGACTCGAGGCCGGCGCGATACATCCAGCTCGCCGAGCCGGTGTACCAGGTCCATCCGCCGCGGCCGACGTGCGAGGGATGAGTGTAGACGTCGGCCGCGATCACGTACGGCTCGACCTTGTAGCGCGCGACGTCACCCTCCGTCCGCGCGTGGTTGACGGGGTTCAGCAGATGGAACAGCTCGACGGCTTCGTCGCCGCTGCCCATGGCGGCCACGGCCATCACGACCCAGACGGCGGCGTGCGTGTACTGGCCGCCGTTCTCGCGCACGCCGGGGATGTAGCCCTTGATGTAGCCGGGATCCAACCGCGAGGCGTCGAAGGGGGGCGTCAGGAGCATGATGACGCTGGCGTCGCGCCGGATCAGGTGGCTCCGCACGGAATCCATCGCGCGCTCGGCGCGCCCGGGAGGGGCCACTCCCGAAAGCTGGGCCCACGACTGGCTGATGGAATCGATCCGGCACTCGTCGTTCTGGGCCGAGCCGAGCGGCGTGCCGTCGTCGAAGTAGGCGCGCCGGTACCACTCGCCGTCCCACGCCTGTTCCATCATGGTCGCGATCCGGCCGGCCTCGCTGCGGTAGTGGGTCGCGCGCTCCCCGTCGCCCCGCGTCTCCGCGAGGTCGGCGAACTCCCTGAGGATCATCGCCTCGAACCAGCCCAGCCAGACGCTCTCCCCGTGCCCCAGCCGACCGACCCGGTTCATGCCGTCGTTCCAGTCGCCGTCGCCCATCAGCGGCAGTCCGTGCGGGCCGGCGGTCAGGCTGCACTCGATGGCGCGGACGCAGTGCTCGTACAGCGTTCCCTCCTGGGCTGACGTCTGCGGCAGGCCATACGCTTCGTGCTCTTCCGGAGCGAGCGGCGGCGCTTCCAGGAACCGGATCCGCTCGTCCAGCACGCTCGAGTCGCCCACCGACTTCAGATAGCGCGCCACCGCGAAGGGCAGCCACAGCCGGTCGTCGGAGCAGCGCGTCCGGACGCCCACACCCGAGTGCGGGTGCCACCAGTGCTGGACGTCTCCCTCCACGAACTGCCGCCCGGCCGCGCGGATCAGGTGCTCGCGGAAGAGGGCGGGATCGGCGAACGTCAGCGCCATGACGTCCTGGAGCTGGTCCCGGAAGCCGTAGGCGCCGCCGGGCTGATAGAACGCGGTCCGCGCCCAGATGCGGCTGGAGACCGACTGGTAGAGCAGCCAGCGGTTCATTACCAGGTCGAAGGAATCGTCCGGGGTGTGGACCTGCACGGCCCCGAGCATCGCGTCCCAGAACTCCTCCACCTCGCGGAGGGCATCGAGCGCGGCCGGCACCGATCCGAACCGGCGCGCCATCGCGAGCGCCTGCTCCCGGTCCGTCCCCTCGCCCAGCAAGAGGACGACCTGCCGCGTCTCCTCCGGCGCCAGCTCCAGGGACACCTGGAGCGCCGCGCACGGGTCGAGCCCCGCGCCGAAGGAGCCGGACAGCTCCTCGCGACCGAGCGCGGCGGGACGCGCGACGGTGCCGTTTCGGCCAAGGAACTCGGCGCGATTTCCGGTCGCCGAACGAACCCCGCCGCCGGCGTGCGCGAAGGCGACGCGACCGCGGAAGTTCTGGTTGTAGGGGTTCTCGGCCAGCACCGTGCCGGTCTCCGGATCGAACTCGGTGCGGACGTACGCCTGCTCCCCTTCGCGCGGCGGACCCAGGCGCCACTCCTGGTAGCCGAACAAGCTGACGCGACGCGGGCGCTTGGTCTGGTTCGCCAGCGTGAGCAGCGCGAAGCGGACCGGCTCGGAGCGATGGACGAACACGGCCAGCTCGTGGCGGATGCCGCGCTCGCGATGGACGTAGCGCGTCACGCCGACGCCGTGCCGCACCAGCCACCGGCCCGCGTCGTCGCGGCGGCGCATCGGGCCGGGCGTGGCGCCCCAGCAGGCCCCGCTCTCGTCGTCGCGCAGGTAGATCGCCTCGCCGGTCGCTTCGGTCGCGGGGTCGTTGGCGAACGGCGTGAGCCGGTTCTCGCGGCTGTTCTCCGACCAGGTGTAGGAGAGCCCGGCCGCGGTCACGACGGAGCCGAATCGCGGATTGGCGAGCACGTTCGCCCAGGGAAGGGGCGTCTCGTCGGCGCCGTTCAGCACGACGGCGTATTCCTGGCCGTCGAGGGTGAACCCGCCGCGTCCGTTCCAGAGCAGGAGCTCGGGGACTTCGATCTCCTCCGAGGGCTCCTCGGCGCGGGCGGCCGCGCCCGCGCCCTCACCCTCGCCCACCGCGAGCGCCGGCGGCCACAGCGGATCGGGGTAGGCGCGGTCCAACTGATCCTCGAGACTTCCCGCGTCGCCGCGGAGCACCGCCCTTGCGACGGCGGCGAGCAGGGTGCGGTCGGCCTCGCCCATCCCGTCTCCGGTGAGGAGGAATGCCCCGCCGGGCCTGTCCTTCCACGCGGCCCAGGGCCCGCTGTCGAGCAGCCCGTTCAGCTGCTCGTGGATCTCGTTTCGATAGCTGACCGGATGGTCGTTCAGGATCAGGAGGTCGGCGACCAGTCCCTTGAGGCGCCAGTAGTCCTGCGCGCGGAGCACCTGGCTCACGAGCCCGATGTCGTCGGGCTCGAGCACGCGGACCAGCAGGATCGGATTGTCCCCCGAGATGCCATGCCCCCACAGCCCGGGCTGCCCCAGGACGTTCCGCGACAGGATGTCCGGGGGCGGCCCGAGCGAGCGGTCGGCGCCGAAGACGCGCGAGGCGAGCCGCTCGTAGAGCTGCGCCTCTTCGACGCGGATTCCAAGGTGCCGGAGCGAGATGGAGAGCTGGGTGGCCGCGAGCGCGAACGTGCGCGCCGCCGAGGTCGGGTCCGCGTACTTCATGCAGAGCGCGACGGCGGCGTCGCGATCGGAGGTGACGCCGGTCGCGAAGGAGAGCCGCGCGAAGCCTCCGGGGGCGAGCCGGATGCGCTGACGGAGGCTCAGGATCGGATCGAGCGTCGCGCCCACGGTGCCGGAAAGGGCCCGGCCGTCCAGCGCGATCGGATCGTCGGTGCCGCGGCCGCGGCCCAGGAAGCGCACGCGGTCGGTCTCCCATTCCACCGCGCTCTGCATCCGGCCCTCCATGCTCAGGACATGGACGGCCCACGCGCGCGGCTCGTCCACCGAGCGGGGGCGCCGGGAGCAGAGGAGCGAGGCCGTCTCCGGACGGCACTCCGTTTCCAGGAAGAGCTTCCCGAACACGGGGTGCGCCAGGTCGTCGGTCTGCGGCGCGAGCACCACCTCGGCGTAGCTCGTGACCTCGATCTCGCGGAGGTAGGGGCTCCGGTTCGTCAGCGAAAGCCGCCGGACCTCGACGTCGTCCTCGGCCGAGACCGCGATCTCCAGCTTGGAGTGGATCGATTCCAGGCGCTGCTCGATGACGACCCGGTCCGGGAGGAACGTGACCCGGTATTCGTCCGGCTCGCGGCGGATCGGTTGGTACGCCGCCGACCACACCGACCCGCTCCGCACGTCGCGGAGGTAGAGACACTGGCTGGCCGGATCCAGCGTCGGATCCTCGCGGCGGCGGGTGACCGTGAGGCCCTTGCAGGTGCTGCCCCCGCCGCCCGAGTTGGTCACGTTGGCGACGTAGCGGCCGTTCGAGAGGAACGCCGTGTGCGGATACCGGGTGTCCGGCGTCCGGAAGCGGCGCGGCAGCATCGGGAGCACCGGCGCCGCGAGGTGCGTCATCTCGACCGGCCGGGGTCGTGTCACGGGGACGAAGCGCGGGACCCTTTCTTGAAGCAGGAGCTCGGTCGCCTGGACGCGCGCCTCGCTGTGGAAGCGCCCCACCATCGGATCGTGGAGCACCGCGTTCGAGAGCGCGACCAGCGACATCCCCTGGTGGTGGGCGAAGTACGCCCGGACCACCGCCGGCCTCAGATGGCCGTCGCTCCGGGAGACCGGCTCGCTCGCCCCCTCCTCCGCCTCGCGCGGCGTGTAGTCGAGAGCTTCGTAGTAGCCGAAGGCTCCCTCGGCGCCCTCCCGCGCGAGGCGCCGGAGATTGGACGCGGCCTCGACGGGGTCGACCATGGCGGCGAGCGCGGTGGCGTAGGGCGCGATCACCAGCTCCTCCGCAAGCCCGCGCTTCAGTCCCAGCTCGGGCACGCCGAACGCCTTGTACTGATAGTTCCCGTGCCGGTCCACCTGGTTGAAGGCCGACTCGGAAATGCCCCACGGCACGCCGCGCATCCGGCCGTACTGGATCTGCGCGCGCACCGCCGAGTCGGACGAGCGCTGCAGCAGCGTGTCCGGATAGTTCCGCATCAGAAGGAGGGGCATCAGGTACTCGAACATCGAGCCGCTCCAGGAGACCAGCGTCGGCACGCCGGCGATGCCGACCAGCGCGCGCCCCAGCTGGAACCAGTGCTCCGGGGGCACGTCCCCCTTCGCGATCGCCACGAAGCTCGCGAGCCGCGCCTCGGAGGCGAGGAGGTCGTAGTAGGAGACGTCGAGGCGGCCCGGCCCCTCCATGTCGGCGAGCCGGTAGCCGATCGAGAAGATGCGGCGGTCCTTGTCGTAGAGGAAGCGGAAGTCCATCCCGTCGGCCAGCGTCTCGGCGCGGGCCGCGAGCGCGCTGCGCCGCTCTTCCCACGACTCGGGCCAGTCCCCCGCCTTCGGATGGCGCAGCAGCCGGACGAGCGTCTCTCCCCAGAAGGCGGCCTCTTCCGCCTCGGGGCCTTCGATGCGATCGAGATCGGCGACGTCGAGCGCCTCCGCCAGCGCGCGCCCCGCGCCGTCCAGGCGCGGCGAGTCGGGGCGGGCCGCGAAGCGGCGCACCTCGTAGGCTTCGACTTCCCGGAGCGCGGGCCGGAGCCGCTCGCGGATCGACTCGGCCGACGCCGCGGGGAGGATGCGATCCAGGCTCTGGCGGAGGAGTGCCAGCGTGTCGGCGACGGCGGCCGCGTGCCGGAACCCTTCGGCCGGGGCCGGCTCCAGCCGGCGCAAGCCCGCCGCGAGCGCCATGAGCGAGCCGGCGAGATTCGCGCTGTCCACGGTGGACACGTAGCGGGGCTGAAGCGGTGCCAGGCTCTCGGTGTCGTACCAGTTCAGGAGATGCCCCTCGTGCTTCTCCAGCCCGTCCAGCGTGTTCAGGATCCGCTCGACGCGGTCCAGCACGTCGGGCGCGCCGATGAATCCGAGGTCGCGGGCGGCGAGCGTGGCGAGGAGCTCCATGCCGATGTTGGTCGGCGACGTGCGGTGGGCGACCTTCCGGCCCGGGTTCTCCTGGACGTTGTCGGGAGGGAGCCAGTGGTCCTGCTCGCCCGCGAACGTCTCGAAGTAGCGCCAGGTGTTCCGCGCGATGCGGCGCAGCTCGATCCGGTCGTGCGGCTCGAGGGCGACCACGCGGGCCCGCGCGGGCAGGCTCAGCCAGTAGGCGATGAGCGGCGAGATCATCCAGAGAACGAGCAGCGGCAGCGCCGCTCCGAGCGCTTCGGCGCGAAACGCGAAGGTCGCGACCAGGATCACGAAGGCCACGGTGGGGCCCGCCCACATGCCGTTGGCGAACGCGACCAGCTGGTCCTTCCCCGAGAGGCCGGCGGAGCGCGCGGCGGCAGTGGCCGCCGTCTCCCACTCCAGCATCTTCCGCCGCGTGAAGAAGAGCCGCACGAGGGTGACCGCGATGGCGTGCAGCATCTCGTACGACTGGTAGGCGAGCAGCGTGAGGTCCAGGAACACCTGGGCGCCGGCGGTCTGGAACTCCTCCCCCAAGTCGCGAAGGAAGACCGGGACCGGCTGCTGGGGCTCCGGGCCCTTCACCATGCGCACGATCTTGGAGTAGAGCGGGAAGCCCATCCCCAGGATCACGGCGACCGTCCACGCCCAGGGAGGCCCGGGCAGCCAGGTCCACGCCGACGCCAGGAGCGCGAGCGTCGCGGGTCCGAGGACGCTGCGGCGCAGGTTGTCGAAGATCTTCCAGCGCGCGATCAGCGGCAGGCGGTTCCGCTCGAGGCCGCCGCGCGTGGGCACCCAGGGGAAGAGCCACGCGAGGATCTGCCAGTCGCCGCGCACCCAGCGGCGCTGGCGTCCCGCGTGCGCCAGGACGCTCGAGGGGAAGTCGTCCACCACCTCGATGTCCGACACCAGACCGGTCCGCGCGTGGATCCCCTCGAACAGGTCGTGCGAGAGGAGCGCGTTTTCGGGGACGCGCCCCTCCAGCGCGGCCATGAAGGCGTCCACGTCGTAGAGACCCTTCCCCGTGAAGATCCCCTCGCTGAAGAGGTCCTGGTAGGTGTCGGAGACGGCGGTCGTGTAGATGTCGACGCCCGTGTGCCCGGCGTAGACGCGCGCGAAGAGCGACCCGGCGGCGCTCGCCATGGTGACGCTGACGCGAGGCTGGAGGATCCCGTAGCCGCGGGTCACGCGCCGGAGGACCGGATCGAAGCGGGGGCGGTTCAAGGGGTGCTGGATGATCCCGACCAGCTTGCGGGCGGTCTCGCGCGGCAGCCGGGTGTCGGCGTCGAGCGTGATCACGTAGCGGACCCCGGTGAGGATGGAGGGATCGCCGGCCACCGCCCGGAACGACGAGGGGCCGCCGCGCAGAAGCGCGTTGAACTCCTCGATCTTCCCGCGCTTCCGCTCCCAGCCCATCCAGACGCCCTCGCGCTCGTTCCAGCGCCGCGGCCGGTGGAAGAGATAGAACCGGTCCTTGGCCCCGTTTCCGTGCCGCGCATTCAGCGCCTCGATGCCGGAGGTGACGGCGGCGAGGACCGCCGCGTCCTCGGGGCGCTCCGCCTCGGTCGCGTCCCGGAAATCGGTGAGGAGCGCGAAGTGGATGTGGCGGTCCTCGTTCCCCAGGGCCTGGACCTCGAGGTGCTCGACGTGCGCGCGCGCGGCCGCGACGCTGCCGAGGAGAACCGGCACGACGACGATCGTGCGCGCCTCTTCCGGCACGCCGTGCTGCAGATCGATGCGGGGGAGCCGGCGCGGCTGCGCGATCCGGTGCACGATCCGCTGCATGAAGAGCACCGCGACGTGGCTCGCCGGAATGAGGGTCAAGAGACCGATCCACGGGAGGAGCGCACCCGGCGCTCCCCAGGCGCGCGACCACGAGACGGCGAGACCGACGCCCAGCGCGGTGACGAGGACGATGGAGCCGAGGTAGAAGAGGGTGCACTCGGCAAAGAGGAGACGGCGGAGCCGCTGTTTCAGCTTCGGGGTGTACGCGACGTCGACCTCGAAGTCGCGCCGGCCGGCGCCGACCAGGTGGTAGCCGACGTGCGTCGCGGGCTCCCCTTCCCCGCGCTCCCCCGCCTGGCGCGCGCTCTCCACGGCGCGGAGCGCCACGCGCACCTGCGCCTCCCCGCTGGGCTCGGACAGCTCCTCCACGGACTGGCGGTAGCGGTCCCGGCTGGGGAAATCCATCCGGCCGTAGACCCCCGCCGGATCGCGCCGGAGGATCTGCTCCATGAGGCTCACC
>DASQJL010000035.1 GCA_035631035.1 Candidatus Binatia bacterium
TCCCGCACCGAAATCTTCGGATTCTTCTGCGCCAGCACCATCGTGATCGCCGCCGTCAACGTCGTCTTCCCGTGATCCACGTGACCGATCGTTCCCACGTTCACGTGCGGCTTCGTCCGCTCGTACTTCTGCTTCGCCATCCGATCAGACCCTCCGCTCTGGGTACGACGTCGGTTCCGGTAGAACGTCCCCGGCGCGATCAGGACTCAGGACACGAATGCTGCGACGATCAGCGCCGCGGTCGGCGCGCCGTTCGAGATAATGGAGCCCACGAGCGGAATCGAACCGCTGACCTTTTGCTTACCATGCAAATGCTCTACCGACTGAGCTACGTGGGCGGTGGTGCGGCGCGCAGCACGGGTCAGGCTGATGAGAGGGCGTTGCTCGCTCCCTCGAGCGCCTGCCCTTCGGCGCCTGATTGTTTCTCATAAGGCAAAAAACGCCGATCGGCCTTCCCCCCGACTTCAAGAAGGTCGTCGGTGACTACGAATCGAGTACGGTAATCGAGGGCGAAGATGCGGTCAACAGGAAATTTGCGCCGATTGGGCCATCGCTTTTGCGTGCTCGATTGTTTGGACTTATGCACCGTCGGGAGGGGTTCGGGGAGTTTTCAGGGGGGATTTGGGGCGAAAGAATGATGGAAATGCATCTAACTATCTGTGGTTTATAGAGTTTGCTCTTGGGGATTGGTGTGGACAGCACTGGGGTTCCGCCGCCTGCGGGCGGCGGGACATGGGTTTCGCCGCCTCGGGGCGGCGGTACAAGTTCCGTCGCCTGTGGGCGGCGGAATATGGAGCGGGAAACGGGATTCGAACCCGCGACCCTCAGCTTGGAAGGCTGACGCTCTAGCCACTGAGCTATTCCCGCCCCGGATCGTTGCTTGCGACTGCGGCCGTCCGCCGCCGATCTCCTGCCTTGGAAGAATGGAGGGGGAAGGATTCGAACCTTCGAAGGCTAAGCCGGCAGATTTACAGTCTGCTCCCTTTGACCGCTCGGGAACCCCTCCGGCACGGCGAATCGTTCACGTTTGGAGCTGGCGAAGGGACTCGAACCCCCAACCGCCTCATTACAAATGAGATGCTCTACCATTGAGCTACGCCAGCAAGAGGAGGCGGACGCCGACCCGCGCGCGTCTCCGGGCCGCAGTGTACGGGGAGAGGCTCCGGAGGTCAACGCGGGAGGGGACGCCGGAGCCGGCCTCGGCCCGGCACCACGCCGAGGCGCGTCCGGGGAGGTCAGCGGCGCCGGGCTGTCGTCGATTCGGACCGGAGCGCGGCGAGGAGGGAGCCCACCGGAATCTCGCCGTCGGCCCGGTCGCCGAGCGGCGTGTCCACCACGCGCGTGAGCGTGAAGTGGAAGCGGCTTCCCTGGCCGGGCACGCTCTCCGCCCAGAGCCGTCCGCGGTGCGCTTCGATGATGCCGCGGCAGATCGCCAGCCCCAGCCCCGTGCCTCCCTGCTCGCGGGTCGCCGAGTCCTCGACCTGCGTGAACTTCCCGAAGATCCGCTCGAGGTCTTCGGGCGCGATCCCCTTCCCCTGGTCGCTCACGATCACCTCGAATTCATGCTCGTGCGCGCGCAGCTCGATCGAGACGCGTCCCCCCGGCCTGGAGAACTTGAGCGCGTTGGAGATCAGGTTCTCGAGCACCTGCTGGATCCGGCTCGGATCGGCGAAGACCATCGCGGGCTCCTTCGGGAGCCGGGCGTCCACCTCGATCCCCTGTCCTCCCGGGAGCTGCGGCACCCAGAAGAGGCATTTCTCGATCAGCTCGTTGAGCGACGTCGGCAGGAACTGCACCGAGAGCACGCCGGCCTCGATCTTCGAGACGTCGAGGATGTCCTTCACCAGGCGGATCAGGCGGTCCACCGATTCCTGGCAGAAGGCGATGAGCTGGCGCTGGTCGCTCGTCTCGTCGAACTTACTGCTCGAGACGAGGAGGTCGAGCGAGGACTTCATCACGGTGAGGGGCGTGCGCACCTCGTGCGAGGCGATCGAGAGGAACTCGCTCTTGGAGCGGTCCAGCTCCCGCACCTGCTCGAACAGCCGCGCGTTCCCGACCGCCGCCGCCACCTGCGCCGCGAAGAGGGAGGCGAGGGAGACGGCGTCGGAGTGGAACTGCCCGGCCTCGCCGAAAGCGATCAGCGCGCCCACCGTCTCGTCGTTCACCCGAAGGGGCGCGGTGAGGGCGTAGCCGCCCTGGATGGACGCGAGGCAGGTGAAGCCCGCGGCGGCGAGCTCGGCGCGGGTGAGTAGGCGGGTCTCGGCGCCGAGCACCTTCTCCACCGGCTCGAGCGCGACCTCCCACTCCTCGGCGGAGACCGCGCGCCCCTCCACGGCCCAGACGCGAAGGGCCCGGTCGCGTCGCCCCGCGGCGCCCGCCACGACGACGTCGCCGCCGCAGATTGCCCGGAGCCCGCGCGCGGCGACGGCGAGCATGCGCGGGAGCTCCAGGGTCGCCGCCGTCTGCGAGCCGAGCCGGTGGAGATCGCGGAGACGCGCCTGCTGCGCGGCGTTCCGCGACTGCGACGCCTCGAGGCTCTGCGCCATGAGGTTGATGGCATCCCCCAGCTGCCCCAGCTCGTTCCGCGCGCTCACCTGGATCCGCGTCTCGAGCTTGCCACGCGCGATCTCGCCGACCCCGCGCAGCAGCTCGTCCACCGGCCGGGTGACCCAGCGCGAGACGGCGCTCGAGGCGGCGACGCTCGCGCCCAGCCCCACGAGGAAGATCCCGAGCGTCACGTACCAGAGGAGGTGGGCCTCGGCGATGAGTCCCGCCGCGCTCAGCTCCACGACGACCAGCCCGACCGATTCGCCGGAATCGGTGCGGATCGGGGCGACCGCCACGACGCGCGCCAGGTCCGGCTTCGTGAGGTCGAGGATCTGGCAGGCCGTGCCGGTCATGGCGGCGTGGATCAGCTCGGCGGGCACGGTCTCCGGCGGCGGCGAGCCGATCGGCAGGCGGCCGCCCCGAAGCGAGGTCTCCTCGCGGATGGGCGCGGCGCCGCCCATGTCGAGGACCACGCCCCAGGCGCCGAGCCTCCCGACGGGCGCCAGCGTGAAGAGATGGTAGATCGAGGGGTTCGCGCGCCGGAGCGCGCTCAGGTCCTCGACGATGGTGCGGAAGGCCTGCGTGTTCATGTCGGAGGGGCTTCGGATCTGCCGGTGGTCGTCGGCGTGGATCAGCGCGGCGGCGGTCTCGGCGGCCGTGGTCGCGGTGCTGGCCAGCTGGCGCCGCAGGGCGGCCTGGCCGTTCTGATAGAGCAAGATGGTGGCGAGGACGAGGAAGCCGCTGCCCACGGCGAGGAACAGCATCTGAAGTTCGCCCTTGAGTGTTCGCGGGCGTTGGAGAAGCTGCATGGGCGGCGCCGTGCCCTCGAAGGAGTTACGTCCGGCGCCGGACCTTCGTCCCCTCCTTGGAGTCCTTCAGGTCGTATCCCAGCGCCGCGATCTGGTCTCTCAATTGATCGGCACGCCCCCACTGCATCTGCATCCTGGCCTCAACACGTTGCCGCACAAGGTCTTGCACCTCGACGGGGAGTGCCTCCTCGGCGGGCGGGGCGCCCCAGAAGAGGCCGATCGTCTCCCCCAGCTCCCGGAGGTGGCGTCCGGCGACGGGCAGCGCGGCGCGCTCCAGCGGGTGGGCGTCGGACTGGTCGGCGACGCGGTTGATCGCCTTGGCGATCTCGAAGAGGTGCCCCTGCGCGCGCGCGGTGTTGAAGTCGTCGTCCATCGCCTCGCCGAACTGGCGGCGCAGCTCGGAGATCTCCTGCAACAGTCGGGTCGCGTCCAGGTCCTGCCCCTGGACGGGCGCCGCGGCGCCGCCGCGCTCGGCGCGAGCGAGCGCCTCGCGCAGCCGGGCGTAGGCGATGCCCGCCTCCTCGAGGCGCTCCTCGTTCCATTCGATCGGACTCCGGTAGTGCGTGGACTGGAGGTAGAAGCGCACCACTTCCGGCTCGACGCGCGCGACCACGTCCTCGATCGAGAAGAAGTGCTTCGTCGACTTGGACATCTTCGCGCCGTCCAGGTTCACGAGGCCGTTCTCGATCCAGTAGCGCGCGAAGGTGCGGCCGGTCGCGGCCTCCGACTGCGCGATCTCGTTCTCGTGGTGCGGGAAGATCAGGTCCTGGCCGCCGCCGTGGAAGTCGAATTCCTCGCCCAGGTACCTCATGGCCATGGCCGAGCACTCGATGTGCCACCCTGGACGTCCCGGGCCCCAGGGGCTGTCCCAGGCCGGCTCTCCCGGCTTCGCGCCCTTCCAGAGCGTGAAGTCGAGCGGATCGCGCTTCGCCTCGCCCACCTCGATCCGGACGCCGCTCCGGAGCTCGTCCACGTTCCGCCCCGACAGCTCGCCGTAGCGCGGCCAGCGGCGCACGTCGAAGTAGACGTCCCCGTTCGACGCGTAGGCGTTCCCCTTCTCGATGAGCCGCGCGATGAGCGCCGTGATCTCGGGGATGTGGCGCGTCGCCCGCGGGTAGTGCGTCGCAGGCTCGAGGTTGAGCATCTCTCCGTAGCGGAGGAACGCCTGGATGTTCCGCTCGGAAACCTCGCCGTGCGGAACCCCCTCCTCGTTCGCGCGCGCGATGATGCGGTCGTCGATGTCGGTGAAGTTCGTGACGTAGGTGACCACGAAGCCCTTCGACTCGAGATAGCGGCGGATCGCGTCGGTGGAGACGGCGTAGCGCATGTGGCCGACGTGGGGCTTGTCCTGCACGGTCATGCCGCAGACGTACATCCCGGCGCGCCCCGGCGCGACCGGCTCGAACGGAACCTTGGCCCTGCGGCGCGCGTCGTAGACGCGGATCCCCGCTCCCGCGGTGCCGCTCATCGCCCCGCCCCGCTTCCGCTCACGCGCCGTCCGCCGCCGCGTCGTGGAGACGCGCGTCGCGCAGCTTTGCGGCCGATCCGGGCACTGCGCCGGCCGCGGGCGTCTCGGCCGCGATCGAGTGGATCGTGATCCCCTCGGCGCGAAGGCGCCGGACCGCGCCGAAGCGAAGGGCGCGCGCCACCGCGAGGCGGTGCTCGGGAAGGGTCCGCGCCTGGAGCATCATGGTGTACTGCCCGACCGAGACGTCCTCCATCCCCAGGACGCGGGGCGCGTCGCGGAGGAGCGGCTTCAGGGACGGCTCCTGCGCGGCCTCGGCCAGGTAGCGCTCCAGGACCGAAGAAACCCGCGCCGGATCCTCGGTCAGGCTGACCGGGATCCGCACGATCGGCGACGACCACGCCTTGGTCAGGTTGGTCACGACCTTGATCTCGCCGTTGGGCACGAAGTGCAGGGCTCCCTCGCCGTCCCGGATCTCGGTATGGCGCAGCGTGAGCGACTCGACCGTGCCGGCAACGCCGGCCACCTGCACGACGTCGCCCACGACGTACTCGTTGTCATAGATGATGAAGAAGCCGACGATCCAGTCCCGCACCAAAGACTGCGCGCCGAGCCCCGCGGCGACGCCGAAGCCGCCCGCGGCGGCCAGCGCCGGCGTGATGTCCAGGCCCAGCTCGCGCACCGCCATCAGCACCGCGACGATGATGATGGCGACCCGCGCGATGCCGCGCACCACGCCCCCCAGGGTGCGCGCGCGCTTCTCGCGCGAGATCTCGTCGCCCCGGCCCGCGGACCGGATCGCTTTCTCCAGGCGCTGGACGAGGAGGCCCGCGACCCGGATCAGGATGAGCGCGCCGAGCGCGATCAGCCCGACTTTGATCGCGAGCGTGGCGTAGTTGAACGCTTCGGCCGCGTCGGCGCGGAAGGGGCTGGGTCTCACCGTGACGCGGCCGGCCTCAGGCGCCCGAGCGCGCGGCCGAGCGCGCGGGGGCCGATTCCACGATGGCGCGGACGAGATCGCGGTAGGAGAGTCCCGCCGCGCCGGCCGCCTTGGGCACGAGGCTCGTCTCGGTCATGCCGGGCACGGTGTTCACCTCGAGGCACCAGGGGGTGCCGTCCTCCGCGAGCCGGAAGTCGACGCGCGCGATGCCCGAGCAGCGGAGCGCCCGGTAGGAGTCGCGCGCCAGCGCGAGCAGGCGCTCGGTCAGGGCGGGCGGAAGCTTCGCGGGCACCTCGTAGCGGCTGGCGCCGGCGGTGTACTTGTGCTGGTAGTCGTACCAGCCCCCTTCGGGCGTGATCTCGACCACCGGGAACGCCCGCTCGTCGAGCACGGCCACCGTCACCTCGCGCCCCTCGATGAACGATTCGACCAGGATCAGGCGGCTGTAGCGGCGCGCCTCTTCGATCGCGGGGAGGAGATCCTCGCGGCGCTTCGCCACGGAGATCCCCACGCTCGATCCCTGGTCGTTCGGCTTCACGATGAGCGGAAACCCGCCGAGCTTCGCGATCGCCGCGTCACCGATCGCGGGCGTCCAGGCCGCGGCGGGGTCGGCTGGCGCCTCGAGCTCGATCCAGTCGGGCGTGGGAATGCCGACGTCGCGGAAGATCCGCTTCGAGAGCGATTTGTCCATCGAGACGGCCGACGCGAGAACGCCCGATCCGGTGTAGGGGATGCGGGCCAGGTCGAGCACGGCCTGCAGCACGCCGTTCTCGCCGTCGCCGCCGTGGAGCGCGATGAAGACGAGGTCGGCCGCGCGCGGAATCGCCTTGGCGTAGATCTCGAGGTTGCCCGCGCCCGCGCCGGGAACGGGAAGCCGCCCGGAATCGTCGAGCGATTCCACGGCGGCCTCGGCAGGCGGCGCCGCGCGCCCCGAGCCGAGGGCCTGCGCCGTGTCGGGATCGGGCAGGATCCGTCCGGTGCCGGTGTCGAGCAGCGTGACCTCGTGCCCCAGGTCGAGCAGCGCGCGCCCGATGCCCGCGCCGCTCCGGAGCGAGACCTCGCGCTCGGGGGTGTTTCCTCCCAGCAGCACGACCACCTTCATGGGGTCCGGTCCTCCCTGGGGATGCTCAGGAGCGTTCGACCTCGACCAGCGCCACGGCCATGGCGGCAATCCCCTCGCCGCGGCCGATGGAGCCGAGCCCCTCGTTCGTCGTGGCCTTGACCGACACGCGGTCGGCGCCGATCGCGAGCGCCCGCGCCAGATTGTCCCGCATCGCGGCGACGTGGGGCTCGATCTTCGGCGCCTCGGCGATCACGGTGGCGTCCACGTTCACGACGCGGCCGCCGCGCGATGCCGCAAGCTCGCGGATCCGTTCGAGCAGATCGAGCGAGGAGGCCCCGCGCCACCGGGAATCGGTATCGGGAAAATGGCTGCCGAGATCGCCCAGCCCGAGCGCGCCCAAGATGGCGTCGCCGATCGCGTGCGCGAGCGCATCGCCGTCCGAGTGGGCGCGAAGGCCCTTTTCGAACGGGAGCGCCACGCCGCCCAGAACCAGCGGCACGCCGCGCTCCAGGCGATGGACGTCGTAGCCGTTCCCGACCCTGAGCTCCCGGTCCACGTCAGACCTCCCCGCTCGATCCCGAACGGAGGAGTGCCATGGCCACGATCAGATCGGTCGGTTCCGTGATTTTCAGATTGGACGGCTCGCCCGCGACCACGTGAACGGGCAATCCGAGCGCCTCGACCAGCGCCGCGTCGTCGGTGGCGTCGGGAGTCGTCCGTTCCTGGGCGTGGGCGCGCGCGAGTATAGCACGCGAAAAAATCTGCGGCGTCTGCGCCCCGACGAGCCGCTCGCGCGGGACGGAGCGCGTCACGCGGCCCGCTTCCACCTCCTTCACGGTGTCCCGGATCGGGAGCGCCGGGATCGCCGCGCCGTGCTCGCGCGCCGCGGCGAACACGCGCTCGATCAGCGCCGGGGTCGCCAGCGGCCGCGCCACGTCGTGCACCGCGACGTATGCGGCGCGCGGATCGAGGCTCTCCAGCCCCAGCCGCACCGACTCCTGGCGCGTGGCGCCTCCCGCCAGCGCGCGCGCCCCCACGACGCGCTCCCGCGGCACGCGCGCGAGCGCATCGCGGGCCGGGCCGAGCAGCGCCTCGGGGACGACGGCGACGATCTCGGTCACGGCGGGATGCGCGAGAAAGGGCGCGGCGGCGCGCTCGAGCAGCGTCATGCCCGCGAGGTCGAGGAGGAGCTTCGGGCCGCGCCCTTCCATGCGGCGCCCCGATCCGGCGCCCGCGAGGATCACCGCCAGCTCCACGCGCGCCTCAGGGTGCCAGCGTCCGCTCGATGGCCTCGGCCACGGTGGCGGACGGAAGGAGCGCGATCCCCGCGGGCGGCGCGTCGGCCGCGTCCAGGGAGCGCTTCGGCACGATCGCCGAGCGGAAGCCGAGGCGCGCGGCCTCGGCCAGCCGCCGGGAAAGCTGCGGCACCGGACGCAGCTCGCCGCCCAGGCCCACCTCGCCGATCATCACGCGGTCGGGAGGAAGGGGCCGGTCGCGGAACGACGAGGCGAGCGCGAGCGCCAGGCCGAGATCGGCGGCGGGCTCGTCGAGGCGGATCCCGCCGGCCACGTTCACGAACACGTCGGCGCCGGCGAGCGAGAGGCGCGCGCGCTTCTCGAGCACGGCGATCACGACGGCGAGCCGCTTCGGATCCACCCCCTGCGCCACGCGCTGCGGATTGGCGAAGTGGGTGGGCGCGACCAGCGCCTGGACTTCGACCAGAAGCGGCCGCGTCCCCTCGATCGACGCGACCACCGCGGAGCCGGGGACCGGTTCCCCGCGCTCGCGCAGGAGCCGCTCCGAGGGGTTCGTGACCTCGATCAGCCCGTCGCCCCGCATCTCGAAGACGCCGATCTCGTGGGTGGACCCGAACCGATTCTTGGCCGCGCTCAGGATGCGGTAGCCGTGATGCGGGTCCCCCTCGAGATACAACACCGCGTCCACCATGTGCTCGAGGGTGCGCGGTCCCGCGACCGAGCCGTCCTTGGTGACGTGGCCGATCAGGAGCACCGGAAGGCCGCGCTCCTTGGCGAGGCGCAGGAGGCGGAGCCCGCACTCCCGCACCTGGGAAACGCTCCCCGGCGCCGCGTCGAGCGTGGCGAGGGAGAGGGTCTGCACGGAGTCCACGACGAGAAGGGCGGGACTCAGGCGATCCACCTCGGCCTCGATCGCCTCGAGATCGACCTCGGCGTGGATCCAGAGATTCTCCGACCGGCCGAGCAGCGCGGTCCGCTCGGCGCGCATGCGCGTCTGCCGCGGGGACTCCTCGCCCGAGACGTAGAGGACCGACCGGCCCGAAGCGCCCAGCGCGGCCGCCATCTCCAGCGCGAGTGTGGACTTTCCGATCCCGGGGTCGCCGCCGATCAGGACGAGGGAGCCCGGGACCAGCCCGCCGCCCAGCACGCGGTCCAGCTCGGCGATGCCCGTGCGCCAGCGGTCCTCGGCGCCCGACTCGATCGCCTCGAGCCGCACGGGAGGCGACGCCGCGACGCCGGAGTATCCCCCGGCGCGCCGTGCCGCGCCCGCCGAGCGGCGCGGCCCCGCGGCCGGCGCCTCGGCGGCGCTGTTCCACGCCCCGCAGTGCGGGCACTTCCCGAACCACTTCGGGCTCTCGTTCCCGCACTCGGCGCAGAAGAAGGGCCCCGCCGCCGCGCGCGCCCTCGACGTTTCCTTACGCGCCACGATCGCTCCGGCCCGACCGCGCCATGTCAGAAGAGCCCGATCTTGAGGTAGCGCTTCGGATTCTTCCGGATGTCCTTCACCAGCTCGTTCGTGTTCCGGACCGTCTCGCGCATCTCGACGTACAGGGTCGTGTCGGCGATGGCGCGGCCCACCGAACCCTGGTTCGACTCCACCTTCGCCGCGACGCGCTGGAGCGAGGCCGCGGTCGACGAGAGCTGGTCGGCCAGGCCGGAGAGCTTGCGCGAGGCGCTGTCGAAGTTCTGGAGCGACGTGTTCACCTGGTCCTTGTTCTGGGACGCGATCGCGCGCAGGTCGTGCGCCGCCGCCTTGAAGTCGAGGATCGCCTGGCGCAGATCCTGGCGGTTGTCGCCGAGCGCCGAATTGAGCGAGCCGGAGGCGCGCTCCATGTTCTTCGAGGTGCGCTCCACGGTCGCGGGATCGATCGCGTCGAGCATCACGTTGAGCCGCGAGGAGAGCTCGGTCGCCTCGATCAGGAGGTCGCCCGCGCCGGAGATGACCTCCGGGACGCCCGACTGGAACCGGCCGGGGATCGGCTTCGTGTGGTCGTAGCGCCCCGGCGCCGTCCCGGGCTCGAGGGCGAGGAACTTCTCCCCCATGAACCCGATGTTCGCGATCCGGAGCGAGGCGTCCGGATGGAGGACGACGTCGCGGTCCAGCTCCAGCTCGACGCGCACCGCCTGGTCCTCCAGCTTGACGTCGGTGACGGCGCCCTTCCGCACGCCGCGCACGTTCACCGGATCGCCCTCGGCCAGGTTGCCGACCTCCTGGAACCGGGCCGTGTAGGTCATCTTCTTCTCGCCCAGCCGGTATTCCTTGATCCAGATCACGCCTACGAGCAGCAGCACCAGGGCGGCCAGCCCCATGATCCCGACCTGCACCGCGTTCCTGCGCGACGGCTGCGTCATCCGGCCCTCGTCATGTGGGAAGAAGGGGCCCTTCCGACGACCCCTCGATGAACTGGCGCAGCGCCGGGTCGGTGGTCGCCTGGATCTCGTCCGGCGTCCCCATGGCGTGGATCCGCCCCTCGTGCAGCATGGCGATGCGGTCGGCGATATGATAGGCGCTTCGCATGTCGTGCGTCACGGCGATCGAGGTCATGCCCAGGCGCTGCTGCAGGCGCCGGATGAGCTGGTTGATCAGATCGGACGTGATCGGATCGAGCCCCGTCGTGGGCTCGTCGTAGAGCATGATCTTGGGGTTCAGGACCAGGGAGCGCGCCAGCGCCGCGCGCTTCTTCATCCCGCCGCTCAGGTTGGAGGGGCGCATCCCCTCGCTCCCTTCCAGCCCCACCAGCGCGAGCTTCTCCGAGACGACGATGTCGATCTGCGTCTGGGGCATCGGCGTGTGCTCCCGGAGCGGGAGCCCCACGTTCTCGCCGACGCTCATCGAGTCGAAGAGGGCGCCCCCCTGGAAGAGCATCCCCATTCCGCGCCGCAGCTCGAGCAGATCCTTCTCGCGGAGGTGCTCCACCTCCATCCCGTTCACGCAGACGTGCCCCCGGTCGGGCGCGAGCAACCCGACGACGTGCTTCAGGAGCACCGACTTTCCGGTGCCGCTCCGGCCGATGATGACCATGCATTCGCCGCGGCGCACCTCGAGATTCAGGCCGCGGAGAACCTCCTTGCGGCCGAGCCGCTTCCAGACGTCCTGGAACTCGATCGCGGGGTCCGTCCGCGCCTCCGCCGCCCGGTCCATCCTCGCTTCCGGCATCCGTTCAGGCAAAGATCACCCGGAAGAGGAAGGACGCGAGCAGGTAGTCCACGATCAGGATGAGGAGACAGGAGGCCACGACGGCGTGGGTCGTCGCCACGCCCACCCCCTCGGCGCCGCCCTCGCTCTTCAGTCCGAAGTAGCACCCCATCATCGCGATGATGCCTCCGAACGCGAACGACTTGATGAGCCCGGAGAAGACGTCCTGGATCTGGAAGAAGAGCCTCAAGCCGCTCACGAAGGTGTGCGAGGAGACGCCCATCGTGAGGACGGCGACGAGCCACCCGCCGAAGATCGCCACGATGTCGGCGAAGATGGTGAGGGCGGGGAGCATGAGGACGGCGGCCAGGAAGCGCGGCGCCACCAGGAAGCGGGTGGGGCTGATGCCCATCGTCTCCATGGCGTCCACCTGCTCCGTGACGCGCATGGTGCCCAGCTCGGCCGCGATGGAGGCGCCGACCCGCCCGCCCACGACGAGCGCGGTGAGGACCGGTCCCAGCTCGATCACGACCGACTTTCCGATCACGGTGCCCAGGTAGAGCATCGGCACGTAGTCGCGCATCTGGTAGAGCGCCTGCACCGCGGTCACCGCTCCCGTGAAGAGGGCGACGATGACGGTGAGGGGCATCGAGCCCACCCCGATGTGCGCCATCTGATCGATGATCAGTCCGGGGCGCATCAGCGCGGCCGGGATCTGCCGGTGGACCTTGCCGACCAGGATGAAGACCTCGCCGACGTCCCCCAGCCACCCCATGGCGACGCGCTCCGGCCAGGTGGTCTCCGGCGTCTCGACGGGCTCGGTCAAGGCGATGCGTGGACTCCGCCGCGCGCGCGCGGGCGCGACGGGCTAGGCATGGGGGCCGCGCGGCTCGGGCACGTTCCGCAGCGAATCGAAGCGGGTGCACTCGCCGAGGAAGGCCAGGTCCACGCTTCCGGTCGGGCCGTTGCGCTGCTTGGCGATGATGATCTCCGCCTTGCCGTCCTTCTTCTCGGGGTCGGACTCGTAGATGTCGTGGCGGTAGACGAAGAGCACCACGTCGGCGTCCTGCTCGATCGCCCCCGACTCGCGGAGATCGGACAGCATGGGGCGCTTGTCGCCGCCCCGCATCTCGACGGCGCGCGAGAGCTGCGAGAGGGCGACCACGGGAACGTTCAACTCCTTCGCCATGATCTTGAGCGAGCGCGAGATCGCGGACATCTCCTGCTGGCGGTTCTCGGCCCGCGACGGGCCGCGGACCATCTGCATGTAGTCCACGAAGATGATCCCGAGGTCGCCGGCGGCGGCCAGGCGGCGCGCCTTGGCCTTCATCTCGAGGATGCCGAGCGAGGGACTGTCGTCGATGAAGATCGGCGCCTGGTGGAGCTGCGCCGCCGCGTTCTGGAGCCGCTTGTATTCGTCGTAGCTCGCGTACCCGCGGCGGATCTTGTGGATGTCGACGCGCGCCATGGAGCAGAGGAGGCGCTGCACCAGCGATTCCTTCGACATCTCCAGGCTGAAGATCGCCACGCCCGGGCCCGGCTTCCCGCGCGTGCCCACCGCGACGTTCTCGGCGATGTTGAGCGCGAACGAGGTCTTTCCCATCGAGGGGCGCCCGGCGATCACGACGAGGTCGGCCCGCTGGAATCCGGCGGTCATCTCGTCGAGATCGGCGTACCCGCTCGGGATCCCGGTCACGTGGACCTTCCGCTTGCGGTACTCGTCGATGGCCTCGAACGCGGCCAGCACCAGCCGGTTCATCGGCACGAAGCCCTGGCGGAGCTGGTCGTTGGCGATCTCGAAGATCCGCTGCTCGGAGCGGTCGAGCAGGCTCTCCACCTCCTCGGTCTCGGCGAACGCTTCGTCCGAGATCGTGTGCCCCGCCTCGAGCAGCCGGCGAAGCGTCCACTTGTCGAGGACGACCTTGCAGTAGTGCTCGACGTGCCCCGGCGAGGCGACGTTCTGATCGAGCGACGTGAGATAGCTGTAGCCGCCGCACGCCTCCAGCTGGTTCCGCTTGCGCAGCTCCTCCGACACCGTGACCAGGTCGATCGCGGCATTCTTCTCGTAGAGCGCCATCATCGCGGTCCAGATCTCGCGGTGGCGCGGGACGTAGAAAGCGTCCTTGTTCCGCACGATCTCGACGGCGTGGCCCACGGCGTCCCGGGAGAGGAGCATCGAGCCGAGGATCGCCTTCTCGGCCTCCTCCGCCTGGGGCGGGACGCGCGACCCCTCCACTCTCAGCGCGGGGACGGGTGCGGCGCCTCCGAACGCGCGCCGGGGATCAGTCGCCATGGTTTCCTCCCTGCGTCGCGGCGGGGGCGCCCGGGTCGCGCAGGAAATCGCGCACGCGCTGGAGATCCGCCCACGCCTCGCGCTTCAGGCCAGGGTTCCGGAGGAGTGCCGCGGGATGGTACGTCGGGATCACCGGAACGCCCCGGAACGCGAACGTCTTCCCGCGCATCGAGGCCATCGACGACTTGGTCTGGAGCAGCGCCTGCGTCGCGGAGAGCCCGAGCGCGCAGATCAGGGCCGGCTTCACCAGCGCGATCTGCCGCTCGAGGAACGGGCGGCAGCGCTCCACTTCGTCGGGAGCGGGGACGCGGTTGTCGGGAGGGCGGCACTTGAGCACGTTGCAGATGTAGACCGCTTCGCGCTTCAGGTCGATCGCCGCGATCATCTTGTTGAGGAGCTGCCCCGCACGGCCCACGAAGGGAAGCCCCTGCGCGTCCTCGTCCCGGCCCGGAGCTTCGCCGACGAAGAGAAGGCGCGCCGCGGGATCGCCGTCGGCGAAGACGGTCTGCGTGCGGGTGCTGCAGAGGGAGCAGGCGCGGCAGGCGGCGACGGCGGCGGCGAGCTCGGAGAGCGCCCGCCCGCGATCCTCGTCCGGAGCCTGCGGGGCGGCCGTGGAAATCAAGGCGGCCGCGGCGATGGGCCCGGCGGCGGGTCGAGGGTCGGCCGGCGGAATCGGAGTGACCTCAGGGATCGGGGTGGCCGCGATCCGCGCGCGGCCGCGCGAACGCTCGCGCGCGATCAGGACGCGCGCTTCCCGCACCAGGTCCCGGAGCTCCTCCCTCGCCTCCACCGCCACACCCTCCTCAGCGCGCCAGCGCCGTCGCCACGCGCGCCAGGATCGCGCGCGCCACCTCCTGCTTGGGACGGAGCCCGAGGGCCTCGGGCTCGCCGTCCGTTCCGATCAGCGTCACGTCGTTCTGGTCCGATCCGAACGCCGCCCCCGGACGGAGGGGGTTGTTGATGGCGACCAGGTCGAGCCCTTTCCGCTTCATCTTCTCCCGCCCGCGCGCCGTCTCGTCGTGCGTCTCCAGGGCGAACCCCACCAGGTGCTTCGTGGGGAACCGCTGGCGCACGAGTGCCAGGATGTCCTCCGTGGGACGAAGGTCCAGGGTGAGCCCCCCGTTGCCGCGGGGGATCTTCTCCGCCGTGGCCGCGGCCGGCGCGAAATCGCTCACGGCCGCCGCCATGATCAGGGCGTCCGCTTCCGGCATCGCCGCCAGCACCGCGTCCTTCATCGCCGCGGCCGTGGTCGCCTGCACGCGCTCCACGCCGAAGGGCATCGCCTCGGAGGTCCGCGCCGTGATCAGGCGCACCCGCGCGCCCTGCCGGCGCGCCTCGTCCGCGATGGCGATCCCCATCTTCCCGCTCGAGCGATTCGTGATCACGCGAACGGGATCGATCGGCTCTTCGGTTCCCCCCGCCGTCACGACGAGAACGCGTCCCCCCAGGGGACCGCCGTCGCGCGAAGGGCGCGCGAGCGCGGCCGCGGCCGCTTCGACGATCGCGTCGATGGGGGCCATCCGTCCCATGCCGCGCTCGCCGTCCGCCAGCTCGCCGCTCTCGGGCCCCACGATCAAGGCCCCGCGGGCGGCCAGCGCGCCGACGTTCGCCTGCACCGCGGGGTGCTCCCACATCGCCGTGTTCATCGCGGGGGCCAAGAGCAGCGGCGCGCGGGTGGCGAGGAGCGCCGTGGAGAGGAGATCGTCGGCCAGTCCCAGCGCCGCCTTCGCGATCACGTTGGCCGTGGCGGGGGCGACGAGAACCAGGTCGGCCTCGCGCGCCATGCCGATGTGGGCCATGCCGAGCGGCGAAGGGGGCGCGTCCTCGAACCAGGGGCCCGAGCCGAGCGCCTCCTTCTCGAAGAGCCCGCAGAGGACCGGCCCGCGGGTCACGGCGCGCAGGGCGTCCACGGTGACGAAGCGGCGGGCGTTCTTCGTGAGCAGGACCGAGACCCGGGCTCCCCGCGCCGTGAGGGCGCGCACCAGCTCGGGAGCCTTGTAGGCGGCAATGCCCCCGGTCACGCCGAGGAGCACGCGCGCGCTGGTCAGAACCGGCCCGGACTCCGCCACGACGTCACTCCTCCGACGGCATCGCCGGCGATTCTTCCTTCACCTCGTCGTCGTCGGGCACGTCGGCATAGCGGTACAGCACGTTTCCCTTGAGCGCTTCCTCCAGGGCGACGTTGGTCACCTTGCCGCCGACGTTCAGTCCGGTCTGCCGCGAGAGCTCGTTCAGCCGGCGCGCCTCGCGCGCGGCCACGATGATGAGCTCGTACTTGTTGGGGATATTGCTGGATCGGAGCACGTTGGCCTGGTTGTCCATGGAATCCTCCTGCGAAAAGAGTAACGCGGCCCGGGCCCCGCTACGAGCCCGCCGTGACCGCTTCGCGACGCCGGGTCCGGCACCGCTCGGCCCAGACGATCGCGACCGCCCGGCGGGATGCGGTCTCGAAGTCGTCGTTCACGATCGAATAGTCGTATTCCTTGACCGTCGGGATCTCGCGCCGCGCGTTCTCCAGCCGCAGGCGGATCCGCTCCTCGGCATCGGTGGCGCGCCGGCGAAGGCGCGCTTCCAGGGCCTCCATCGACGGAGGCAGGATGAAGATGAACACCCCGTCCGGATAGACGTTCCGGACCGCCTTCCCCCCCTGCACGTCGATGTCCAGGAGCACGTTCTTGCCCCGGCGGAGGGCGTCGTCGATCTGCGAGCGGAGCGTCCCGTACCACTCGCCGTGGACGCGGGCGTGCTCCACGAACTCTCCCGCCTCCACCCGCCGCCGGAACTCGTCCTGCGGCAGGAAGAAGTAGTCGCGCCCCTCGACCTCGTGCGGGCGCCGCGGGCGCGTGGTCGCCGACACCGAGTAGACCAGGTCGGGCCCCTGCTCCAGGAGCGTCTTCACGAACGAACTCTTCCCGGCGCCCGAGGGCCCCGACACGACGACCACGAACCGCTGGTACGCGTCGGTCAGGAACGCTTCCGGGTCACTCAATGTTCTGGACCTGCTCGCGGATGCGCTCGAGCTCCTCCTTGACCTCGACCACCTGCTCCACGATGCCCACGTCGTTCGACTTGCTGCCGATCGTGTTGATCTCCCGGTTCATCTCCTGGAGCAGGAAGTTGAGCTTCCGCCCCGGCGCCGACTCTTCCTCCAGGAACTTGAGGAAGTGATCGCAGTGCGCTTCGAGCCGAACGCACTCCTCGGTGCAGTCGAGCCGGTCCGAGAGAAGGGCGATCTCCATGAGGAGCCGGTCCTCGGGGATCTCCGCCTCGCCGACCCCGGCGAGGAGCGCCCGGACGCGCTCCTTCATGCGCTCGTGGGTCTCCCGGACGCGCTCGGGGGCGCGCTCGCGGATCCGCGCCACGCGGCTGCGGACGAGCCCGGCGCGCGCGACCAGGTCCCGCTTCAGCGCCTCTCCCTCGGTCTCCTTCATGCGGATCAGGTCGCGGGTCGCCTTCTCGACGACGTCGCGCAGGAGCTCCAGGTAGAACTCCGACGACCGCCCCGCCTCTTCCCAGGTGAAGACGTTGGGCAACGATGCAAACGTGCGGAGATCGATCGTACCCTCGAGCCCGAACCGGGACTGCGCCCGCCGGAGCAGCTCGACATAGCGCTCCGCCGCGCGCTCGTCCAGGGTGAGGGCGCCCCCCGGCTCGCCCGATTCGTCGCCCCCTTCCCAGGAGACGACGAGGGTCAGCTTGCCCCTCGAGACGTGGTCCTGGACGATCTTCCGGGCCTCCCCCTCGAACACGGAGAAGGCGCGGGGCAGACGCGCCGAAACTTCGCAGAATCGGTGGTTTACGGATCGGACTTCGGCCGCGAGACGGAGGCCGTCGGTCAGGGCCTCACCCCGGCCGTAACCGGTCATGCTTCGGACCATCGTGGTGGTACCGTCCCCCGTGGTAGGCGGGTACTCTACCCCTCGGCGGCCCGAAGGTCAACGAAGCGAGGGCTTGACCGTGCCGCGATCCGCTCCCTAACGTGCCGCCCATGACGCCGCCCGCATCCGCCAGGACGCAACCTCCGAAGCGGCAGGGCGCTATCCGCTCACCGCTGCGGTCGGCGGCGCTCGCCCTGGCAGTGCTCGCGGCAGCGGTCCTCCCCTACCTGCGCACGCTCGACTTCGACTTCGTGTGGGACGACCACTACACGGTCGGCACGCACCTCTCGATCCACGGCTGGAGCGACGTGGCGCGCCTCTGGAAGCTCCCCTTCGACTCGCTCCTGAACGACGTCTCGCTGAGGCGGACCTACTTCCGCCCCGCGACGCTCTACAGCCTGGCCGCGGACTGGGCCGCTTCGCCGGGAGACCCGCGCGCCTTCCATCGCACGAACGTGATCCTCTACGCCGCCGCCTGTCTCTTCCTCTGGCTCTTCGCGTCGGAGCTCAGCGGGCGCCCGGTCGCGGCCGCGGCAGGCGCGGTGATCTACGCGCTGCACCCGACGCATCCCGAGAGCGTCGCGTTCATCTCGGGGCGGACCGACCTCCTGGGCGGGCTCTTCCTCTTCGCCGCGTTCTGGGCGGCGGTCCGCTTCGGGCCCGCCATCCGCGGACCCTGGTGGAAGCTCGCGCCGGCGGCGCTGCTCCTCCTGCCGAGCCTCTTCGCCAAGGAGATCGGCCTCTTCGCGGCACCGCTGATCCCGGTGGCCCTCTGGGTGCGCGACCGGAAGATGCGCTGGGGCGATGCCGCGCGGGCGGCGGTTCCCGTGGCCGCCGCCGCGGCAATCTACCTCGCGTGCCGCTTCGCCGTGCTGCCCGCCACGCCCCTTCCGAGCATCGCGCCGGTGGAGGGAACGGTCCCCCAGCTCTTGACGAGCGTCGCGGTGGTCGCGCGCTACCTGCCCCTCCTCCTCGCTCCGGTCGCGCTGTCGGCCCGCCACGAGATCGTGGAGACCCACGCGCCCGACCTGGTCTTCCTCGCGGGCATCGCCGTTCTCGCCGGGATCGCTTGGGGAATCGTGCGCGCCGCGCGGCGGCGCTCTCCCTGGCTGATCCCGCTCGCGCTCTACGCGGCGACCCTGCTTCCTCTCTGTTACGTCCGCCTTCTTTCGGGGGCGATCGTGGCCGAGCGCTTCCTCTTCGTGCCGAGCGCCGGGCTCGCGCTCGCGGTCGCGCTCCTTCCCGGGGTCCTTCCGGAACGGGGCGCGCAGCGGGGGTACCTCGCCGCGTGCGGCGCGGTGTCGCTCGCGTTCCTGGTCCTGCTTCTCCCGCGCGTCGCGCTCTGGAGAACCGACGGCACGCTCTTTCTCTCGATGCTGCGCGATTCTCCCGAGTCGCCGCACGTGCACGCGATCCTGGGCGGCTACTACTACGGGAAGCGGGATCTGCCACGCGCCATCTACCACTACCGGCGCGCGTACGTGCTCCACCCCTCGACTCCCGATCTCCTTCTCAACCTGGGGGCCGCCGAGGACGAGATGGGGCAGAGCGACTCCGCGTTCGCCCATATCCGGCTCCTGAACCGCGTCGCCCCGAACTACGGGCCGGGCCTCTACGCGCTCGGGAACCTGTACGTGCGGATCGACCGCCCCGACTCGGCGGCCGCCGCCTATCGCGCCTCGCTTCAGCGCATGCCGAACTTTCCGCAGGCCGAGAACAACCTCGGCGCGGTGCTCGAGCGCCAGGGGAAGCTGGACGAGGCGCTGGAGCACTACCGGCGTGCCATGGCGCTCGACGCCTCCTATCCGGATGCGCGGAACAATTTCACCCGCCTGACCGCCGAGCGGGCGGGACGGAAGTGACCCGCCTCGACGAGGCGCTGCGGGGACGCAGGATCACCGGCGTGGTCCCGCTGGCCCCCAGAGCCTTCGCCCTCGCCTTCGCGCGCGGAGAAACGCCCCGGTCCTATCTCTGGGTGCACGTGGACCGGAAGGAGGCCTCGCTGGCGCTCGCGCCCGATCTGCCGGTCGCGGCCGATCCCCGCGGCTCGCGCTTCGGCGGCCTCGAGATCCCGGTGCGGGGCCTGGCGATCCGGGATGCGGCAATCGGGCCGGACGGATTGAGACTGGTTCTCGCGCCGGAGCCCGACGGCGCCGCGACCGCCGAGCTCACGGTCGGCGCGGGAGCGAAGCGCGCGAACGTGGTCCTCCGCTCCGTTCCCGAGTCCACCGTGCTCTGGGCGCTCCATCGCGACGAGACCGAAGCCGCGGAAGAGGCCGGGCCGCAGGCTCCGCCTCCCGGCTTTCAACCGCCGCGGATCCGGGTCGTCGAGGGGACGGCCGGCCGGGAGGCGCTTCGCGAACGGATCGGACGGGACTTCCGGGAGGATTTCCTTCGCGAGGCGACGAAAAGCCTCGATCGCGCCGAGCACTCGCTGGCCCGGCGCGTCGAGGCGTTGGAGGGGGACCGAAGCCGTTCGAGCGAGCGGATTCTGGACCGGCGCAAGGCCGAGATCCTGCTCGCCCACCTGCACGAGATTCGGAGGGGGGCGAGCCGCGTCGGACTCCCCGATCCATACGCGGACTCGCCAGGCTCCCGGATCGAGATCGCGCTCGATCCTTCGCTCTCCCCTCACGAGAACGCGGCGCGGCTCTTTCGGGCCGCGAAGCGAGGCGAGCGCGGAGCGGAGCGAATCGAGGCAAGGCTCCGAGCCGCGCGCGAGGGGCTGGCGCGAATCGCCGACCTCCGCCGCGTTCTCCTGGACCGCCCGGCGAAGGAGGCGCTCGATGCGATCGAGGCCTTCCATCGCGAGGCGGGTGTTTCCGGTTACCGTTTGCGGGGCGACCAGAGGGAGATCCATCTGGGTCGACGGACCGCCATGGCGCCCCGCGCGGGACGTCCTGGCCGACCGTCAGGGGCGCACCATCCGATCGGGCCGAGGACGTTCACCACGTCCGACGGGTGGGAGGTCTGGGTGGGACGCAACAACACCCAGAACGACCAGATCACCCACCGTTTATCGAACCCCCACGACTACTGGCTGCACGTCGTCGGGGTGCCGGGTTCCCACGTGATCCTGCGCCGGCCGTCGCGGAACGCGACCCCCAAGCCGAGAACGCTCGAGGAGGCCGCTTCCATCGCGGCCTACTTCAGCAAAGCGCGCAAGCTGACGCGGGTCCCCGTGATCTACACCGAGCGAAAGTTCGTGACCAGGCCGCGCCGCGGCAAGCCGGGACAGGCGCTGTGCTCGCGGGAGCGGGAACTGCTCGTTCGCCCGCGGCTGCCCGAGGGCGATGCCGGCACGGAGTCGGAGTAAGCGTCGAGGTGTCGAGCGAGATGCGGAGCAAGGACGGGGGGGACCCGTTTACGGAAAGGAACCGGGGTCGCGGACAGACGGGGCACCCAGATAGTGTCAATCTAGCTAGGAGCCTTTATGTCCAATTGGACTAGGAGAACGATGGGTTTGCCCTGGCCATGGCAATCTCCTGAGAGCTCCCCATCTTCCGCGACCCATATACACGATGTCTTGGCCGGATCATGTTGCGCTCTGCCTCGACCCGACGGCGTACGTAAAAGCATTCGCCGTGCCCCCCCTTCGTCGATCCACGTTCTTTCCTCGATAGATTTGAAAGTGGTTCCAACCATGTGAGTTCGAGGAGTGTCGCGGCACGATGCGGGGTATCGGCGCGGACCTGCGGGGAGGCCCGGTGGGACATGAATGTCACACTTTGACAGGTGGCCAATTGGGTAAGTCGCTGGGGTTCAAGGGCCGTGTGGGTATGTCACGGTGGAGGGGGGTTTGGGACCTGAATGTCACATGTCCCGCGCGCCGCAGCGCGCGGAACTCCCAGCGTGGGGAGCGCGTTGGCGGCGGTATCGAAGGACTGAGGTAGAGGCGGTCGGGAGGGGCT
>DASQJL010000036.1 GCA_035631035.1 Candidatus Binatia bacterium
CGTGGTCCCGGTCTTCTTCCTCCTCGTGCCGAACGCGTCAGTGCTCGGAACCGAGCAGTGGCCCGCCCCGGCGGCCCAGGTCTGGCGCGGCGTGGCCGAGCTCTTGTCGAAAGGCGTGGGGTCCTTGCACCCGACCGCGCGTATCGGACTGTTGGTCGGATCCCTCGTGGGCATCCTGCTTCCCTTGCTCGAGAAGTGGTTCCCCAAGCAGAAGAAGTGGATCCCCGCCCCCACGGGGCTCGGGATCGCCTTCACGATCAACGGCTACAACTCCGTCATGATGTTCATCGGCGCTTTGATCGCACTCTATCTGGCCAAGAAGAAGCCGACGATGCACGAGGAGTACACCATCCCCGTCTCCTCGGGGATCATCGCCGGCGAGAGCCTGATGGGCGTGCTGATCGCCCTCCTGACGGTAGCGCACGTTCTGGGGGGGTGACAGAGGTGCTGGCTTGAACTTGATTGTCGCCAGCATCGACAGGTGTCCACGAATTCACACGCGCTGGCGCAGTTAAATATATATATAAACTCGCCCCGGGGCGAGTTACGACATAGAAAACGGCCGCTCGAGTGTCCGACCCGAGCGGCCGTTACTGCGGTTATGAAGCTGTGTCAGATTCTTCGCGACTGATTCATGTGGGACATGATCAGCGCCAGGGCGCCGACGCCGAGGCTCTTCACCAGCGTGGGGTGCTGGGAATAGAACGATGCCGCCTGCTGCATGATCGTCGGATCCTTGCGGGCCGCCTCCTGAGCGACCGTCTGAACCGTGGCCGGAGGCACCTGCTGCGCCTGCTGGGGCGAGACGGTGGCGCCCGCGCCCATGCCCGCCGGGCCCACGCCCGCCGCGCCTCCCAGCACGTTGCGCAGCTGCGCGAGGCCCGCGGGGCCGGCGGCCGCTATCAGCCGATTCAGAATGCCCGCCTTCTGGTCCGGAGTGGAGCGGGAGAAGAGCTCCATGAGCATCTGCTCGAAGGGCGGGGTCTGGTCCGACTGGAACGCGTGCGTCAGTCCGTCGGCCAGAGCCCCCTGGGGCACGGACTGGGAGACTTGATCGTAGGCCGCATGGACCTCGGGCTCGGACGCATTGCCGGTGCGGGCCTGCTGCAGCAGGTTGCTCAGATTATCGAAGATGCCCATATCCCTCTCCTTGGGTGTGGCGTCGTCCACGCGTTCGGCCGTGCGCGCCGCTCGTTCGATCTTGGCTTCACCGACGGGACCTCGGAACCGGATCCCGGATACCGCGCCATGAGTCTAGTCCCGAGGCGCGATCACGTCGAGGCGAACGCCGCGCCAAAGAAAATCGGGCCCGCGGCATGCGATGCGCCGCGGGCCCGTCGTGGGCTCCGATCGGTGGAGCCCGTACCGCTGCAATGTTTCTAGCTGGCGCGGGCTTCCTTGGCGATCGCCGCCGCCTCGGATTTCGTCACCTCGCCCGAGATCCGCATCCGGTAGAACGAACGCCAGACGAAGGTCATCGAGATGGCGAAGAAGATCGCCGCCAGGATGGTCGTCATCATCGAGCCGTTCTGGCGCGCGAGCGATACCGCCAGCTCCACCGCCAGCAGCCCGAAGAGCGTCGTGAACTTGATCACGGGGTTCATGGCCACCGACGAGGTGTCCTTGAACGGATCGCCCACGGTGTCGCCGACGACCGTGGCGTCGTGCACCTCGGTCCCCTTCTCCTTGGTGACCACCTCGACCACCTTCTTCGCGTTGTCCCACGCTCCGCCGGCATTCGCCATGAAGATCGCCTGGAACAATCCAAACAGCGCGATCGAGATTAGGTAGCCCACGAAGAAGAACGGCTCGATGAAGGCGAACGCCAGGGTCCCAAAGAAGACGGCCAGGAAGATATTGAACATCCCCTTCTGCGCGTACTGCGTGCAGATCGCCACGACCTTCTTGGAGTCGCTCACCGACGCCTTGGTCGTTCCCTCCAGCTTGATGTTCCGCTTGATGAACTCGACGGCGCGGTAGGCGCCGGCCGTGACGGCCTGCGTGGAGGCCCCGGTGAACCAGTAGATCATGGCCCCGCCGGCGATCAGGCCGAGCAGGAACGGCGCATGGACCAGCGAGAGGTTCACGATGTACTCCGGCTTCAACCCCTCGGTGAGGGCGACGATGATCGAGAAGATCATCGTCGTCGCGCCGACCACGGCGGTCCCGATGAGCACCGGCTTGGCGGTCGCCTTGAAGGTGTTCCCCGCCCCGTCGTTCTCTTCCAGGTTGTCCTTCGCCTTGGCGAAGTCCACGTCGAAGCCGTACTGCGACTTGAGCTGCCCCTGGATGCCGGGGATCGTCTCGATCAGCGAGAGCTCATAGATCGACTGCGCGTTGTCGGTAACCGGCCCGTAGGAGTCCACCGCGATCGTCACCGGGCCCATCCCCAGGAAGCCGAACGCCACGAGGCCGAACGCGAACACCGCCGGCGCGATCATGATCGACGCGAGCCCCAGCGTGCTCACCCCGTAGGCGATCGCCATGAGCATGAGGATGGCCATCCCCAGCCAGTAGGCGCTGAAATTGCCCGCGACGAGGCCCGACAAGATATTCAGCGACGCGCCGCCCTCGCGCGAGGCCGTCACCACCTCGGCGACGTGCTTGGAGTTCATCGAGGTGAAGATCTTGACCAGCTCCGGAATCACGGCGCCCGCCAAGGTGCCGCAGGTGATCACCGTCGAGAGCTTCCACCAGAGCGAGCCGTCCCCCAGCCCGCGGATCAGCACGTACGATGCGGCGTAGGTGGCGATGACGGAGACGAAGGAGGTCAGCCAGACCAGCCGCGTGAGGGGTGCTTCGAAGTCCATGTGGTCGGCGTTCTCGTACTGCGCCCGGCTCCACGCCTCGTTGATGAGGTAGGAGGCGCCGCTCGCCACGATCATCATGACGCGCATCACGAAGATCCAGACCAGGAGCTGCACCTGGACGACCGGATCGTGGATGGCGAGGAGGATGAAGGAGATGAGCGCGACGCCGGTCACGCCGTACGTCTCGAAGCCGTCCGCCGAGGGACCGACCGAGTCGCCGGCGTTGTCGCCCGTGCAGTCGGCGATCACGCCCGGGTTTCGCGCGTCGTCTTCCTTGATCTTGAATACGATCTTCATGAGGTCGGAGCCGATGTCGGCGATCTTCGTGAAGATCCCGCCCGCGATCCGGAGCGCGGCCGCCCCCAGCGACTCGCCGATGGCGAAGCCGATGAAGCAGGGGCCGGCCATGTCGCCGGGCACGAACAGGAGGATGATCAGCATGATCAGCAGCTCGACCGAGATCAGCGCCATGCCGATGCTCATCCCCGCCTTGAGCGGAATCGAGTAGCAGGGGAAGGGCTTCCCGCGAAGGGAGGCGAACGCGGTGCGCGAGTTGGCGAACGTGTTGATCCGGATCCCGAACCAGGCGACCGAATAGCTCCCCGCCATGCCCACGAGGCTGAAGAAGAGGATCACCGCCACCTTGAAGGCCGGGAATCCGCGGATCATGGCCCCGGCCGCGTCCACGCCCGTCACCGCGAGCCACTTGAAGTAGACGAGGACGATGAGGCTGATGAAGACCCAGAGCATGATGAGGAACTTGCCCTGCTGGGTCAGGTAGGTCTTGCACGTCTCGTAGATCAGCTCGGACATCTCCCGCATCGACTGGTGGACCGGGAGGTTCTTGAGCTGGCCGTAGGTCAGGATGCCGAACAGGAGGCCAAGCGCGCAGATGGCCAGGCCGAAGAGGAGCAGCGTGTGTCCGTTCAGTCCTCCCGCGAAGGTCACGGAGCTCAAGTCGGGCAGCTGGAGATTCGCCTCGCCGCCGTGGTGCTCTCCGGTCTCCTGCGCCATCGCGGCCGGCGCGAGCGCCGCGAGACTCACCGCGCAGAGCGCCGCGAGCACGATCGCCAGGACCGTTCCGCGCACTCCCGTCGTCTTCCACTTCATCATGTCGTACCTCACCTCGTGTTGAGACTGGGTGGGGTTGGCCGCCTGGGGGGTTGGCAGACGCTTCATCGCCCAAAGGAAGGAACGAAAACCCCCGAGAAGTCGAAGATGTATAGCAGGTTGGCCGCCCGCTGTCGAGAGGGCGGTCGCGAGCCTCGCGGCCCGTGCCCGCCATGCTACCTAGGGCCACCTCGTAACTCACCCACCGATCCGTAGTTTCGGCGGGCCGACATGCCGCAGATTCACCCTGTGAGCCCGAACACTCACACCGCCGTGGCGGCCGCCGTAAGCGCCGCCCGGCTACGCGGCCATCCGGCGCGCCCCCAAACCCTGGCGGCCGCGCTGATTCCGCTTGCCCTGTTTCTCACCGGCGCGCTCGGGCTCGCCGGCGCTCCGGCCCTGGCTCAGGCGCCGCCGCCGGCGACCGCCCCGGCCGCCGCCGCTCCGCCCGCTGCCGCCGCGGCGGCCAAGTCCCCGATCCTGGAGCCGCCGGACGCCGACTGCTTCGAGTGCCACTCCGACCCGTCCGCGACCGGCACGCGGAACGGGAAGAAGATCTCGGTCTACGTCGACGCGAAGAAGTTCAAGGGCTTCGCGCATGGGTCGGTGCCCTGCGTCGGCTGCCATGCCGATCTCCGCGGAAAGGACCTCCCGCACGACGAGGACCTGGCGCCGGTCCAGTGCGGCTCCTGCCACGCGACCGAGCAGGCGCAGCACGCCAAGTCGCTCCATGGCCTGGCGGTCGCGCGGGGCGACCCGCTTGCGCCGCGGTGCCAGAGCTGCCACGGGACGGCCCACGAGATCCTGCCGCGCAAGGACATGCGCTCTCCGGTGGCCCCGCTCCAGGTTCCGTATACGTGTGGCAAGTGCCACCAGGAGGGAGCGCCGGTCCAGAAGCTGCGCGCGATCCATCAGGACCACATCCTCGAGAACTTCTCCGAGAGCATCCACGGCGAGGCGCTGCTCCGGAAAGGTCTCGTCGTCGCGCCCAGCTGCGCCTCCTGCCACACCGCGCATTCGATCCTGCCGCACACCAATCCCGAGTCCTCGATCGCGCGGCGCAACATCGCGAAGACCTGCACGCAGTGCCATGCCGAGATCGAGGTCGTGCACCGCAAGGTGATCCGCGGCGAGCTCTGGGAGAAGCAGGCGCACGTGCTGCCGGCCTGCATCGACTGCCACCAGCCGCACAAGATCCGGAAGGTCTTCTACGACCAGGGCATGGCCGACCGGGATTGCATGCGATGCCACGCCGAGCCGGGCCTGAGGGCGAAGGACGGCGGCCGCTCGCTGTTCGTGAACACCGATCACCTCGCGGGCTCGCGCCACGCGAAGGTCTCGTGCAGCCAGTGCCACTCCGACGTCACCGCGTCCCATCTCCGCCCCTGCGAGACGATCAAGCAGAAGGTGGACTGCTCCTCCTGCCACGCCGACGTGGGCCGCCAGTACGCCGAGAGCGTGCACGGCACCCTGTTCGCGAAGAAGGACACGAACGCGCCGACCTGCAAGGAGTGCCATGGCACCCATGGAATCCTGGGCAAGGCCGACCCCGACTCGCCGACCTACCCCACCAGCGTCCCCGCGCTCTGCGCGCGCTGCCACCGCGAGGGGGAGAAGGCGGCGCGCCGTTACAAGGGGACGCAGCACGACATCGTGAAGCATTACACCGAGAGCATCCACGGGAAGGGGCTCATGAAGAGCGGCCTCACCGTGACGGCGACCTGCACGAGCTGCCACACGGCGCACGGCGAGCTTCCCAAGGACGATCCCGTCTCCAGCGTGAACCGCGCGAACATCCCGCACACGTGCGGCCGCTGCCACCACGGCATCGAGGAGCAGTTCGCGCAGAGCGTGCACGCGACCCAGGTGGGTCACACCAAGAAGGACCTTCCCGTCTGCAGCGACTGCCACACGGCGCACACGATCAGCCGCACCGACGCGACGGGGTTCAAGCTGGACATCATGACCAAGTGCGGGCGCTGCCACGAGGACATCGCCAGGTCCTACTGGGACACCTACCACGGCAAGGTTTCGCAGCTGGGCTACACGAAGACGGCCAAGTGCTACGACTGCCACGGCGCGCACGACATCCTGCCCGTCACCGACCCGCACTCGCACCTGAGCCGCGCGAACGTCGTGGCGACCTGCCGGAAGTGCCACGAGGGCGCCACCCGGCGCTTCGCGGGATATCTCACCCACGCGACGCATCACGACCCCAAGAAGTATCCGCTCCTCTTCTGGACGTTCTGGGGGATGACGTCGCTCCTGATCGGAACTTTCACGGTGGGCGGAATCCATACGCTGCTCTGGCTGCCGCGCGCCTTGAACGAGCGGAAGAAGCGGAACGGACACCCGATCGAGGACGGGCCCGATCCGGTCAGGCCGACCTCTTCCGACGGCGACGGCGCGGCGAAGGACGAGAACACGGGAGGCTCCCATGAAGGCTGAGGCCCAGGTCCCGATCCCGGCGCCCGCCACGACGCCAATCGCGCCCGCGCGCGACGAGGCCGCGATCCACCCCTTCCCGCGGCCCGAGGTCCAGTTCCAGCGCTTCACCCGGCTCAACCGGCTGCTCCACGTCACGATGATCGTCAGCTTCATCAGCCTGGCGACCACGGGCCTGACGCTGAAGTTCTCGTTCACCGGATGGGCGCGGATCCTTTCCCGCCTGCTCGGCGGGTTCGAGACCGCGGGCTACATCCACCGGTTCGCGGCCCTGCTCATGATCGGCGCGTTCGCCACCCACCTGGTCGACCTCTACCGCCGGAAGCGGCACGAGTACGGCTCGTGGCGGCGCCTGATCTTCGGCCCCGACACGATGCTCCTCACGAAGCGGGACCTGAGCGAGTTCCTCGGAAGCATCCGCTGGTTCCTGGGCCGGGGGCCGCGCCCGCGCTACGGGCGCTGGACCTACTGGGAGAAGTTCGACTACTTCGCGGTCTTCTGGGGGATGATGATCATCGGCTCGACCGGGCTGATGCTCTGGTTCCCCGAGCTCTTCACGACCGTCCTGCCCGGGTGGCTCATCAACGTGGCCACGATCATCCACAGCGACGAGGCGCTGCTCGCGACGGGGTTCATCTTCACGGTGCACTTCTTCAACACGCACCTCCGTCCCGAGAAATTCCCGATGGACATCGTGATCTTCACCGGCCGGATGCCCCTCGAGGAGTTCCGCGAGGACAAGCCGTCGGAGTACGAGGCCCTCGTGGCGAGCGGCCAGCTCCGGAATCACCTCGTCGAGGCCTACCCGCCGATCGTGGTCCGCGCCGTCCGGGCGTTCGGCTGGACCGCGCTCACCCTGGGCTTCGGGATCGTCCTCTGGATCATCTACGCGATGGTGTTTGCGTATCGTTAAACTGCCGGCGCAGCCGGCAGAGGCAGTCAACACCAGGCGACAAGTCTCAGCGTCAAAGACGACACACAGGTAGCGCCCGTGCAGCTTCCCGCCTGCGTCCCAGGCTCGCCTCTCCTCTCTAACTCTCGATTCGATCACGCGGCGCCTTCCGCAAGATCTCGCGGAAGCGTTCGGCACGAATCCTGTTAACCGAAATGGAGAAGTCCGTTCCTTGGAGCTGACGCAGCGACCCATGGCCATGAGACCCCCCATGAAGCCAAAGGTCAAAGTCCAGCTATTGGGCAAGCTATCCGTCTCCCTGAATGGGGCGGACCTGTTCGCTCGCGCGCCGCAGAAGACGCGCGAGCTGTTCGCGTTCCTGGCCCTCCACCCCGGGCGGGAGCATCCCCGCGAGGCGCTGGCCACGCGTCTCTGGGGCGGCATCGACGAGCCGCGCGCGCGGAAGAACCTGCGCCAGACCATCTGGCATCTGCGCCGGAGCCTGAAGCCGCTCGGTCCCACGCGGGCGCGCCGCGTGCTGCGCGCCGAGCCGGGATGGCTTCGGCTCGAGACGGCCGAGGATATCTGGACCGACGTGGGCGAGCTGCGCTCGGCGCTCGCGCGCTTCGCGCACGCCGATCCCGCTTCGGAATCGGAGGAGGCGCTGCGCTCGGCGGCGAGCCTGTACCGTGGGGACCTTCTGGAGGGATGGCACCAGGACTGGTGCGCCGACCCGCGGGAATTCTGCCGGGACGCCTATCTCGCGCTGCTGGACCGGCTGGTCGAGGCGCGCGAGGCGGCGGGCGACCTGGAAGGGGGCATCCAGTACGCGATGCGTGCGCTGGAATTCGATCGCGCGCGGGAGCGGACCCATCGCGCGCTGATGCGCCTCTTCGTGGCGAACGGAGACCGCACGGGCGCGCTGCGCCAGTACGATCGCTGCGTGGCCGCGGTGCGCGAGGAGCTGAACGCGCGCCCCGAGGAGGAGACGGTGGCCCTGATGCGTGAGATCCGCTCCGGGAAGAAGCTCCGCGGGTCCGGACCGGCCGCCGCCGTACCGGGCGCCGCGGAGCCGGCCGAGGCGGAGACGCTTCCGGCCAGAGCGCGGAGGAGCAAGAAGGACCGCTGAGCCCCGCTTCGCACCGCCCGCCTACCGCCGCGTGGGCCGCCGCGCAGCGCCGCGGGAGCCGCCGGGATCAGCGCGCGGCGGTCTGCTTCCAGATCCCGAGCACGCGGCCCTCGGGATCGGCGAAGAGCGAGAAGGAACCCATCCCGGGGACCTGCTGCTCTTCCACGAGAATCTTCCCGCCCGCGTCCACGATCCGCTTCCGGTAGCTCGCGAGGTCCTCCACGTCGATGTAGAACGCCATGTTCCCGGGCCACGGGCCGCTCCGGTCGGGCTGCATGATGCCGCCGTTGATGCCGGCGCCGCCGCCGGTCTCGACGAAGCGGTAGTTCAGCTCGGGGATGTTCTGGATCTTCCAATCGAAGACCTTCGCGTAGAAGTCGGAGACCCGGGCGGGATCGGTGGACCAGAATTCCCAGTGAACGACGGGCTTTCCCATGACGCGCTCCTTTCGTTTAGGCCGGCCCGCCGGAGCTAGCCGGCAGCTCGTCGGCCGTCATCTCCTCGATCGTCTGCCTCCGCCGGACCAGGCGGAGCGTTCCGTCGCGCTCCCGCAGCACCTCGGGCGCTACGGGATAGGAGTTGTAGTTCAGCGTCGACATCGCCGCGCAGTAGGCCCCGGCTCCTCCGACCAGGACCAGATCGCCGATCTCCGGCCGCGGGACTTCGCGCGGAGCGAGCTTCGTCGTGTCTCCCGGCGCCGGCGTGAGCATGTCTCCCGACTCGCAGCAGCGCCCCACGAACACGACCGCCTGGCGCGGCCGCGACTCGGCCCCGGCGACGCCGAGCGGGTGCTGCGCGCCATAGAGCGAGGCCCGCATCACTTCGGTCATGCCGGTGTCCAGCTTGGCGAACAGAAACCCCTTCGCTCCCGTGTCCACAACGTCCACGCAGGTCGCCACCACGACCCCCGCGTTGGCCACGAGATAGGTGCCGGGCTCGATCTCCAAGCGCAAGGCGCGGCCGGTCCGCTTCTCGAAATCGAGCACCGCGCGGCGCGAGGCCTCCCCGACGGCCCTGAGATCGGTCTCGGATTCCCCCTGGACCCGCGCCACCCGGTAGCCGCCCCCCAGACTGACGGTGCGGACGTCGGGGAGCTGGAGCGCGATCTCGAGCACGAGATGGGCGACCCGCGTCCACACCGCCGGGTCGCTCCCCGAGCCGATGTGGGTGTGGAGGCCGCGAAGGACGACGCCGTGCCGGGCGGCCAGCTCCTTCGCCTGGTCCAGGTGCTCGTGCCAGATGCCGAAGCTGGACGTGGGCCCGCCGGTGTTGACCCGGTGGGAAGCACCGCTCCCCTGTCCCGGATTCACCCGGATCGTGACCTCCCGGCCGGGAAAGGCTCTTCCGTAGCGCTCGAGCTGGTGGAGCGAGCAGGCGTTATAGAGGACGCCGAGGGGAATCCACGTCTCCAGGCGGGTCGAGGGAACCTGCGAGGTCAGCATGATGCGCCCCGGCGCAAACCCCGCGCGGAGGGCTCGCTCGACCTCGAAGTCGCTCGAGGCGTCGATATCGAGCCCCTTGTCGCGGAAGATCTCGAGAAGGGCCCGGTTGGGGTTCGCCTTCATCGCGTAGCGGACGGTGAGCCCGAACGCGTGGGGGAACGCGAGCGCGCGGTCGGCGGCCTCCTCGGCCGCGACCCGGTCGTAGACGTAGCAGGGAGTGCCGAACCGCTCGCGAACCTCGGCGGCTTCGGCCGCGGTCAGGAACAGGTCGACACTCCCCGTGCCGGCGGGAACCGCCGGGCTACTTCCCCGAGCCTTCCAGCTCGTGCAGCCGGCGCTGGATGTTGGAGTTGCTCGGATCCATGTCGAGCATCTTGTGGTACGTGTCGATCGCTTCCTGTTTGCGCCCCGCCGTCTCGTAGGCCTGCTCCAGCGCGCCGTACGCCCGCATCGACGTGGGGTACTGCTGCACGTTGAGCTGGTGCACGCGGATCGCGTCGTCGGCGCGCCCCTTCTTCTGGAGCTCGGCGCCGAAGTCCGCGAGTCCGTTCTCGCTGAAGTCGTAGGCGTCCCGCCCGAAGTAGCGCCCCTTGAGCTTCTGGTAGGCGTCCAGGGTCGAATCGATCCCGGCCCGGTCGTAGGTCACCATCAGCTCTTCGGTGAGCGTCGTCGGGCGCGCGTGGCCGTGGTGGCAGGTGATGCAGCGCACGTTCACGCGCGGCACGCCCGACGAGAGCCTCATCCTGCCGAGATCCTTGTGGATGTCGCCCATCATCCGCACCATGTCGCGCGCGATCTGCTTGGTCGGCTTGGCGTCCGACGAGAAATCGAACGTCGTGAGCGGCTTCCCCTCTTCACCGACGTGGCAGTAGGGACACCGGACCCCCAGCGACTGCGTGAAGCCCACCATGGTCTCGCGGAGCTGGTCCGGCGTCGTGCTCTTGGGCAGGACCTTGAGGTTCTTCGGGTGGGCGGGCCATTCGAACTGCGCCTGCTGCGCGCCGGCCGTGCGCGGAGCCGCCGCGGGCAGCGCCAGAAGCGCGGCCAGGGCGATCGCGGGCACGACGAGGGGCGCGGCGAAGCGAAGGGGCTGCGGACGAGGCATCGGCGTGGCTCCTCTCCGGCGAGGCGGGGGGACGTGCGAAATCGGCTCTCGAACGGCTCCTACAGTCCGACGGTTTCGGTGGAGCGAAGGTTGGCATGGCGCCGGACGTTCTCGTCGCGCCCCGAGCCCACCGAGACGAGGCGTATCGGGACCCGGGCCAGCATCTCCAGCCGGTCGAGGTAGCGGCGCGCCTCGGGCGGGAGGTCGTCCCATTCCCGCGCGCCGCCGGTCGGCGCCTTCCACCCCGGGAAGGTCTCGAGCACGGGCTTGGCCGCGGTGAGCTCCGTCAGCGACTCGGGCATCTCGGTCAGCTTACGACCGCCGGCCGTGTAGGCCGTGACCACCGCGATCTCCTCCAGGCTGTCGAGCACGTCGAGCTTGGTGATGACGAGCTGCGTGAGCCCGTTCACGCGCACGGCGTGGCGGATCGCCACCGCGTCGAACCAGCCGCACCGGCGCGGGCGTCCCGTGGTGGCGCCGTACTCGTTCCCCTCCTCGCGGAGCAGGTCGGCGATCGGGCCCGTGAGTTCCGAGGGGAAGGGGCCGTTTCCGACGCGCGTGGCGTACGCCTTCGCCACGCCGATCACTTCGTCGATCTGCGTCGGACCGATCCCGACACCCGTGCAGGCGCCGCCGGAGACCGCGCTGGACGACGTGACGAACGGGTAGGTGCCGTGGTCCAGGTCGAGGTGCGTTCCCTGCGCCCCCTCGAGGAGGATCCGCTTGCCGGCGGCGACCGCTTCGGAGACCGCGAGGGAGACGTTGACCACCATCGGCCGGACCCGCTCGGCGTCCTTCTCCAGGCGCGCGAGCACCTGGTCGAGCGGCTCGACCGGCGCGTCCTTCCCGATCAGCTTGAGCGTGCGCTCCCGGAGCCTCCGCACCCGCTCCTCGCGGATCTCCGGCTCGAGGAGATCGGCCACGCGGAGTCCCACGCGGGCCGCCTTGTCGGTGTAGGCCGGTCCGATGCCGCGCCCCGTCGTGCCGATGGCGGGTCCCGAGGCGCCCGACTCGTTGTGGCGCTCGGCCAGGCGATGGTCGGGCAGGATGACGTGGGCCGAGCCGCTCACGAAGAGGCGTCCCTCGACCGAGATTCCCTGCTTCGCGACGGCGCCCCGCTCCTCTTCGAGAGCGGCCAGGTCCACGACGACGCCGTTTCCGATGTAGCAGGTGGTCGCGGGCCGAAGGATGCCGGAAGGGATCAGATGGAGGACGAACGTCTTCCCGCCGGTGCAGACCGTGTGCCCGGCGTTCGGGCCGCCCTGGTAGCGCGCGACCACGTCCGCCTCATCGCTGAGGAGGTCGACGATCTTCCCTTTGCCCTCGTCGCCCCACTGGGCGCCGACGATGACGCGCACGGACATCGCTCTGCCTCCAAACGAAAAGACCGCGAGCGCGAGGCGCCGCGGCAGGCTCCATTCTCGACGGGCGGAAAACTACCAGAGTGGGGGTGGCGCGTCAAGGCGACGCGCGAGAGCGGGCCGGGAGCGATTTCGCTAGAATTCGTGATGCCATTGTGTTATAGTGTTCGTTCGCAGCAGTTCAACCGGGGTCTCACGCGGCACTCGTCCCCGCGCCCGACCGGAGGAGATCGGCTCCCGACCTCTCCTGCCGGACGCGACCGTACCGGTCCCATCCGCATCCTGGAGGACTTCCCCACCATGAAGCACCCGCACCGCCGTTCCCTTCTTCTCCTCGCCGTCGTGGCCCTGTCGGCGAGCGCTCTGTGGATCACGGGTTGCAGCAAGGACGGCGCGCCGGTCCTCGCGCCGAAGCTCAGCCAGTCGGGATCCAGCGGCTCCTTCTCCGGAGTCATTCGCCTCGACGATCCGGGCATCCGCGCGGCCATCGCCTCGCAGGAGCGCGCCACGCCTGGCCTCATGGGCAACGGCATCATCGGCACCGGCGTCTCGGCCGATGCGGCCGGCAAGGCCGTCATCGTGGTCTATACCGAGCGTGAAGGCGTCCGCGTCCCCGCCGAGATCGACGGGATCAAGACCCGCACGCTGGTCACCGGCCACGTGATTCCCTACGCGCGTCCGGGCGGTGGATCGCTGCAGATGGGCAACTCGACCGGCAACGACAACGAGTGCGCCTCCGGCACGCTCGGCGCGGTCGTCGTGAAGGGCGGGGTGGACTACTTCCTGTCGAACAACCACGTCTTCGCGCGCGAGAATGCCGCCTCCATCGGCGAGCGCATCGACGCGCCGGGCCGCTACGACGGCAAGCCGAAGTGCGCGCAGACGCCGCAGATCGGCACCCTCGCCGCCTTCCAGCGGATCACCTTTGGCGGGTCGAACACGGTGGACTGCGCCATCGCGCAGCCCAGCTCGGGCCTCTCCTACAGCGCGGTCTCGGCGGGCGGCTACACGCCGTCCCAGACGACCGTGTCCCCGTCGGTCGGCCTCGCCGTCAAGAAGACGGGCCGCACCTCGGGCCTCACGCACGACACGATCCAGGCCGTCAACGTGACGATCACGGTCGGCTACACGGACGGCAACGCGACGTTCACGGGCCAGATCCAGACCGGCGGCCAGTTCATCCGCTCCGGCGACTCGGGCTCCCTCATGGTGACCGAGACGGGGAACAACCCGGTGGGCCTCTGCTTCGCGGGCTCGTCCTCGGCCTCGTTCTCGAATCCGATCGGCCCGGTGCTGCAGGCGCTGGGCGTCAGCATGAAGTAAGCTTCACGAAGACCCCGGTGCGGGCGGAGCGCTCCGGCGCTTCGCCCGCCTTTTTTTGAGGCGGTTCGCAACGAGGTGGACCATGAACACTCCCCGTTCCCGGCGGCGGTCCGCCGCCGCATCGCTGCTTTTCGCGCTCACCCTGGCCGCGGCCTCCTGCACGCAGCGGATGCCCGATCCCAGGAACCCGTCGCGCCAGATCGCCCTGGGAGACACCATGAGAGAGAACCTGGTCCCGATCGAGGACGTGCTCCGGCGTCAGACGCCTTCGCTCATGACCATCAAGGGAGTGACCGGAACCGGCGAGGGGAAGAAGGACGACGAGCCGGTCATCGTCGTCTACACCTCGCACATCTCGCGCGAGGATCGAATCGCGATTCCGGGGAAGATCGAGGGCTACAAGGTCGAGGTCCGGGAAGTCGGAGACGTCACCGCGCCTCCGAGGTGAGGTTCCGGGGCTCGGGGCGAGCCGCGGCTCAGCTTGTCAGGTTTCGGCGCCGTTCTGCCGGAAGATCTCGAGGAAGCGGGAGAGCGCCTCGTCCAGGCCGTCCACCACGGGCGCCTGGGGCAGCGCCTCCCGCAGCGCGGCCACGGGGCGGTAGAGCACCGGATAGTCGGCGTTCTGGAGAAGCGTGAGGTCGTTCAGGCTGTCCCCCATTCCGATCACCTTGAACCCCGCGCGGCGCATCCCCTCGATCACCATCGCCTTCCGCCCCCGGATCCGGAGCTTCCATCCGACGATGCGCCCGTGCGCGTCGGTCTCGAACCGGTTGGCGAAGAGATTGAAGCCGCCCAGGTGCTCCACCAGCGGCTCCGCCATCTCGTGGAAGGTGTCGGAGATGATCATGACCTGGCAGTGGCGGCGGATGCGCTTCAGGAACTCCCGGGAGCCCAGGTAGGGCTGCACTTCATGGGCCGCCTTCTGGACCTTGGCCAGCGTGATCCCGGCGCGGTCCAGGGCGGTCACCCGCCGCTGCATCAGCTCCTCGAAGTCGGCGACGTCCCGGGTGGTGAGGTGCAGGTCGGGGATGCCGAACTCCTCCCCCAGGTGGGGCCAGATTTCGGGTGCCAGGACCCCTTCCAGGTCGATCGCGGCGATCATGAGGGCGGGAGTGTAGCGAGGGGTGGGACCCGGGACCAGTCGAATTGACCCGACGGGCTATGTGGTCGGGGCCAGTCGAATTGACCCGACGGGGCGGCCTGGCCGGCGTGGCTCCGGACGGACCCTCCACGCGCCTTCCAACCGAAAAAGAGTGAGGGAGGCTTGTGAGGCCTCCCTCGAAGCTCCGGTGGTCTGTTTGGATTCGCCAGTCAGACCAGTCCGACAAAGGCGAAACGGGTGCGACTAGCTACAGCCACCTCCGCTGATCCTACTGCCGATACCATCGTGCACTGGACCACCTCCTTTCCGCGTTGGGAAAATGTTCGGCCAAGGAGGGAGCGATGTCAACCCCGAGATGCGTATTTTTTGGTAGGGAGGAGCATTTTTTCGGGCGGGAGCAGCTTGGGGCCGGCGCAGGCTTACATAAACCTTAACTCGCCCCGGGGCGAGTTTACATAGAACTTAACTTGCGCCGGCGCAAGTTTATATAAAAGTTAACTCGCCCCGGGGCGAGTCGATCTTCCGGGGCCCGGCCGGGGGTGTGCCGCCTCCGTTGGGGAGTGCTCCGCCCTCGGCCCGGGAGTGTCTTCCCCGCCCCCGGCCGGGGAGTGTCCGGTTCGGGAACGCCCTCGGCCCGAAAGCGTCAGGGCCCCACCCCCATCTTCTCCAGCAGCATCCGGACGATCTCCTCCCCCACGGCTTCCTGTGCCTCCACCGTGGAGGCACCGATGTGCGGCGTGAGAACGACGTTCGGCATGGCGAGGAGCGGCGACCCCTTCGGGGGCTCCTCGACGTAGACGTCGAGCGCGGCGCCGGCGAGGGCTCCGCTCCGGAGCGCCTCGACCAGGGCGGCCTCGTCCACCAAGGCCCCGCGCGCGGCGTTCACGAGCACCGACCCCCGCGGCATCCGGGCGATCTGGGCGGCTCCCACCATGCCCCTCGTCTCAGGGAGCATCGGCGCGTGCAGCGTCAGGATCTCGGCGCGCGGGAAGAGGTCCTCGAACGTGACGGGCTCGACGCCCATGGCACGGGCGTCCGCGGACGAGACGACCGGGTCGAACCCAATCACCTCCATCTCGAAGGCGCGGGCGCGGCGGGCCACCGCGCTGCCGATCTTCCCGAGACCGACGATCGCGAGCGTCTTCCCGCGAAGCTCGCGGCCCATGATCTTGTCGAACCCGCCGCGGCGCACCGCGGCGTCCGCCTCGGGAATCTTCCGGAACAGCCCGAGCAGGAGCGCGAACACCAGCTCGGCCACGGCCACCGCATTCGCGCCGGGGACGTTGAGGACGCCGATTCCCCGCTCCGAGGCGGCGGCCGTGTCGATGTTGTCGAGCCCGGCCCCGGCGCGCGCCACCCAGCGAAGCTGCGGCGCGGCGTCCAATAGCCTGCGGGTCACCTTGGTCGCGCCGCGCACGACCCACGCGTCGATCGTGGCCAC
>DASQJL010000037.1 GCA_035631035.1 Candidatus Binatia bacterium
GTCCAGGAGCCGCTGCTCCAGCTCGACCGGGGACGACTCGGGGGCCGGCGCGGGGGCGGCGCCGGGCCCCTTGGCCCCGGCGTCGGCGCGCCGGCGCGCGCGGGTCACCGAGAGATTCCGGGCAAAGCGGAGCAGCCACGGAAAGAAGCGCTTCCCCTCGGGCAGGCGGGAGATCTCGGCCAGCCCGCGCGTGAAGGTCTCGATCGCGAGCGCCGTCGCCTCGTCGTGGTTGCGCGTGAGCGCGTACGCCAGCCGGTAGACCGGCCGCTCGTAGTGACGGATCAGCTGCCGGTACGCCTCGCGATCGCCCTGCTGCGCGGCGCGCACCCGCTCCGTCTCCAGAGCCTCGTCCATCCAGAGCGTCTCCGCGCTCTTCGATTCCGCCACGGTGCCCTCCACGCCGGTGGATCGGGCGGCCCCCCGGGCCGCGACTTTCCCGCGTTCGATATCGGCAAGGGATCGGCCGATCTGGAGCCGCGGGCAACGCCGGTTCACGGCGCGCCTCCGCGTTGACGCTTGAGGCAACCGGGGCCGGCCCAAGCGTTTCGGGGGGCCCGCCGGGGTCGGCGGGACGGGTGCGAGTCAACGACAGGGAGCAGGGGCAAGGCCCTCAGCCCGGTCGCGGGTTCGGAGCTCCGCCGTCAAGCTGCTGCAATAAGGGGAATTACGGGAAAGGCTCCGGCGTGTGAACCCCCGGCATGAGGGGTGCGATGGGGGAGATCACCGGCGATGTGCCGGAGCCGCATATAAAGGAAGGAAGAATGGCGGGGCGTCCTCTCAAGGGGGAGAGCATTGCGGAGTCGGGGCCGCGGTGCGGTGAAGCCGAGGAGGCGAAGAGGCGTCCCGCCTCAATGTTCGGGGGAGGCGCGAACGGAAGCCGCGCGGCGCCATCGAGCGCCCGGCGACCGGGCTCGCGCACCCCCATATTCATCTTCCCCCGCGGGTGCCGTCCCGCGGGGAGCCGCGCGCGCCCCTCCGGACCCCTTTTCCGTTGACCTCGGTACCCTCACCCACTATCCTGTCGGGCTCGTAGTCGCCGTCGCGATGTCGCTGCAGACGCGGTCCGCCGCAGGGCTTAGCGGCGATCGTCTCGCGGAGGCCACGCAGTGACCGAGAAGGATCCAAAGAAGGTCACCGCCTGGCGGCAGGTCGGGCTCCTGACGACGATTCCGTTCATCCTCGCGCTGGCGCCCATCGTCGGTTACTTACTCGGGCAATATCTCGACAATCGGTTTCACACGCGCCCGTGGCTGAGCGTGATTCTGCTCGCGCTCGGTTTCGTGGCGGGCGTGCGCGAGACGGTCAACATCATCAAGCTCTCCCAGAGGGAGGACTAGCCGCTGGTCTTCGCGAAGACGCAGGAAGGGACGCTCCTCTCCCGGTCGCTCCGGGCGTCCTGGATCATGGCTCTGGCCTTCGCGGGACTTCTCGCACCCTCGCGGCCCTTCGGCGCCGCGTCGCTTCTTCTGGGGCAGCTGCTGGCGGCCCTCAACTTCCTCTTTCTCGAACGGCTTGTGAAACTCTTCACACAGGCGTCCCTCTCGAAGGCTCCTGCCGATGCCGCCGGGGCGCGCGCCGGCGTTCTCGGGTGGGGCGGCCTCAAGATGGCCGTCGTCTACGGCGGGGCGTTCGCGCTCACGCGGTGGAACCGGCTCGAGATCTGGCCGCTCGTCGCCGGTCTCTCCATCCCGCTCGCCGCGATCTTCCTGAAGGCCGTCATGCTGGCGCTCGCGCCGCGACGTTCGCCCTTCGGCGCGCGCAAGAGCGTCGGGTCGACGCTCGCGTTGGCGCTCCTCGCGGGTGCGCTCCTCGCCGGCGGGCTCGCGGCGGCCGGGGTCCATCCCTCGCGCGCGCTGGCCCAGCGGACGGTGACCCAGGAGGAAGCGACGCCTCCCGCCGCCCACCCGGGGGCCACGGCGCCCGAGGGCTCGGCCGCGCACACGGTGTCGCCGCCCAACGCGCCGCCGCACGACGTTCCCGCCGAGGGCGGGGAGCATGGCGGCGGCGGCGAGCAGCACCTCCCCAACTGGCTCACGATCCTGAACGATTGGCTGCCCGGGAATCCGGCCGTCCACTGGATGCACGAGAACGAGTACCTCGTGTTCGCCTGGATCGCCGGGCTCGTCTTCCTCGCGATCATCGTGATCTTCATGAAGCGCGACGCCCTCGTGCCGGGCCCCGTCCAGAACGCCATCGAGTGGGTGGTGGAGAGCATGGAGGACGTGGTCGGGGGGATGCTCGGGAAGCACACGCACCGCTACTTCCCGTTCATCATGGCGATCTTCTTCTACATCCTGACGATGAACATGATCGGCATCATTCCCGGCTTCAAGTCCGCGACCTCCACGCTCGACGTGACGCTGGCGCTCGCGCTGATCACGTTCCTCTTCGTGCAGGTCTCGGGCATCCGGAACCTCGGCATCCTGGGCTACCTGGACCACCTGGCCGGGTCGCCGCGCGACGTCGTGGGCTTCGCCATGCTCCCGGTCATGATCCCGGTGCACATCCTGGGGGAGCTGGTGAAGCCGGTGAGCCTCTCCTGCCGACTCTTCGGGAACATCTTCGGCGAGGACACGCTGATCGTGGTCTTCGTCGGGGTGGCGGCGCTCTGCCTCAAGGCGTCGCTGACCGCGCTGGCGGTGCCGCCGATGCTGGGCATCACCGCGCTCTTCATGCTGCTCCAGACGCTGACGAGCATCGTGCAGGCCCTGATCTTCTCGCTTTTGACCACGGTGTATCTCTACATGATGCTGCCCCACGAGTCGCACGACCACGGCCACGAGCACGCGCCGGCGGACGTGCCGCACGTGAGCGGCTCCTTCCCCACGGAACCCAAGGAGGTGAAGTCATGAATTTCGCAGCGACACTCGGCCTGGCGCTCCCGATCGGGATCGGCCTCGCCGCCATCGGCTCGGGCATCGGCCTCGGCTTCATGGGGCGCGGCGCCATGGAGGCGATGGGCCGTCAGCCGGAGGCCCTTCCGCGCATCCAGGTCGCCATGATCATCGGTTTCGGCTTCATCGAGGCGCTCACGATTTACGCGTTCGTCACGATGTTCTTCCTTCAAGGGAAGATTCAGTAACCGGCCGGAAGCGGCGCCGGCCGGGGGTTTCGGTCGGCCGCCCTTCCCGAGCCCGAGAAGGCGCATGGATCAATTCGTTCACCTGAATCAGCTGCTCGCGCACGCGCTCAGCTTCATCGTCTTCTTCTTCCTCGTGCGCGCCGCGTTCGCGGCGATCATCTATCCGCCGATGCGGGAGCGGAAAGAGCGCATCCTGGCCGAGCTGGCCGGGATCGAGAAGGGGAAGGCCGCCGTCGAAGATCTCAAGGCCCAGTACGAGGGGCATCTCAAGCGCATCGAAGCCGAGAGCCGCGACCGGATCCAGCAGGCCGTCGCCGAGGGACAGCGCGTGGGCGCCGAGATCCGGGAGATCGCCCGGAAGGAGGCGCAGGAGACGATCACGCGCGCGCGCGAGGAGATCGTCCTCGAGCGCGACAAGGCGCGGGTCGAGCTCAAGAACGAAGTCGTCGAGCTCGCGGTGGAGATCGCGGAGAAGGTGGTCCGGGAGGAGCTCACGCCCGCGCGCCACCAGAAGCTGCTCGACGAGTTCCTGGCCGGGGTCGGCGAGGCGCGGTGATCTCGGTCACGCTGGGGCGCCGCTACGCGCGCGCCCTCCTTCACCTGGCGCAGAAGCACGGCTCCCTGGACACGGCCGAGGAGGAGCTCCGCGAGATCGCGGGGCTCGCGCGGCGCGACGTCCGCGTCCGCCGCTTCTTCGAAACGCCGGGCATCGCGCGCGCGGAGAAGATCGCCTTCCTCGAGAAGTCCTGGAAGCCGCGTCTGTCGCGCCCGGTGTACGGGCTCCTGATCGTCCTGCTCCGCCGCCGCCGGCTGGATCACCTGATCGTGATCGCGGACGAGTTCCAGAAGCTGGCCGAGCAGGCGAAGGGACTGAGCCGGCTCCAGGTCCGGACGGCCGTCCCGCTCTCCGAGGCCCAGGCCGAATCGCTGACGCGCGCGCTGACCGCGCGCACCGGACGCACCATCGTGCTCACGCGCGAGGTGGACCCCTCCCTGATCGGGGGCGCGGTCGTCTCGCTGGATCATCATGTCATCGACGGGACCCTCGCGACGGAGCTCTGGCGGATACGCCGCCGGCTCCTCGCCACCCGGGTCCACGGCTGAGGTTCGACCATGGCATTCAAGCCTGAAGAAGTGAGCGCGGTGCTCGAGCAGGAGATCGAGCGGTACGAGTCCCGGCTCGAGATGGAGAGCGTGGGAACGGTGCTGCAGGTGGGCGACGGCATCGCCCGCGTCTGGGGGCTGGACGACGCCATGTCCGGCGAGATGGTGCTGTTCCCCGGCGACGTGAACGGCATCGTCCTGAACCTGGAAGAGGACAACGTCGGCGTGGCGCTCTTCGGCTCCGAGGAGGCGATCAAGCAGGGCGACACGGTGCGCCGCACCGGGAAGCTCGCGTCGATCCCGGTCGGCGAGGCGATGGTCGGCCGCGTCGTGAACGCGATCGGCATTCCCATCGACGGCAAGGGCCCCATCGCCACCACCGAGACGCGATCGCTCGAGGGTCACGCGCCCGGCGTGGTGGATCGCCAGCCGGTGAACCAGCCGGTGCAGACCGGCCTCAAGGCGATCGATTCGATGATCCCCATCGGACGCGGCCAGCGCGAGCTGATCATCGGCGACCGCCAGACCGGCAAGACCGCCGTCGCGATCGACACGATCCTGAACCAGAAGGGGGGCGACCTCTTCTGCATCTACGTCGCCGTCGGCCAGAAGGACTTCACCGTCGCCAAGGTGGTGAAGATCCTCGAGGACCACGGCGCCATGGAGTACACGACCGTCGTGGCCGCGGGCGCCAGCGAGACGGCGCCGCTCCAGTACATCGCGCCCTATACGGGCTGCGCCATCGGCGAGTACTTCCGCGACAAGGGGAAGCACGCGCTGGTGATCTACGACGATCTGTCGAAGCACGCCGCGGCGTACCGCCAGCTCTCGCTGCTCCTGCGCCGGCCGCCGGGCCGCGAAGCGTACCCCGGGGACGTCTTCTATCTCCATTCGCGGCTCCTCGAGCGCGCGGCCAAGCTGAACGACAAGCTCGGCGCGGGCAGCCTCACGGCGCTCCCGATCATCGAGACCCAGGCGGGCGACGTCTCGGCGTACATCCCGACCAACGTCATCTCGATCACCGACGGGCAGATCTTCCTGGAGAGCGATCTCTTCTTCGCGGGCATCCGCCCTGCGATCAACGTCGGCATCTCGGTGTCGCGCGTCGGCGGCAAGGCGCAGACCAAGGCGATGAAGAAGATCGCCGGACGCCTGCGGCTCGACCTGGCGCAGTACCGCGAGCTCGCCGCGTTCGCGCAGTTCGGCTCCGACCTGGACAAGGCGACGCAGGCGCAGCTCACGCGCGGCGAGCGCATGGTCGAGCTGTTGAAGCAGGGGCAGTACCAGCCGATTCCGGTGGAGCGCCAGGTGGCGATCGTCTACGCCGGCACGAACGGCTACCTGGACGATCTCCCGGTGACGTCGATCCGGGACTTCGAGATCGGCCTGTACGAATTCCTCGACCAGAAGTACGCCGACGTCATCCACGACCTGCGCGCGAAGTACGAGCTGACCGACGCGATCGAAACCCGCCTGAAGAAGGCGATCGAGGCGTACAAGGTCGAGTTCGCCGCGCGGAAGAGGAAGCCTTGAGGGCCGGCAGGACCCGGTAATGGCCACCCTTCGCGAAATCCGGACGCGGATCCGCTCCGTGCGGAACACCGCGCAGATCACGAAGACCATGGAAATGGTCTCCGCGGCCAAGCTTCGGCGCGCGCAGACGGCCGTCGAGTCGGCGCGGCCCTACGCCAAGCTCCTCGGGGAGGTGCTCCAGAATCTGGCGCAGGCCTCGGGGGACGTGCTCCACCCCGCCTTCGTGCGGCGCGAGGTGCGAGCGCGCGTGATCGTGCTCGTCACCTCGGACCGCGGCCTCGCCGGGGCGTTCAACGCGAACCTCATCCGGGCCGTGGAAGCGCTGATGCGCGAATCCCCCCGGCCGACCCGGCTCGTCCTCCTGGGCAAGAAGGGCTATGCCTACTTCCGGCGACGGAACGCCGACGTGTTCTCCTTCCGCGACGACATGGGCGGCGTGGCGGACTGGAAGTACGCGGAGGGACTGAGCCGCGACCTGCTCGATCAATTCCTCTCCGGAGCGATCGACGAGGTCGACCTGGTCACCACCCACTTCAAGAGCGCGCTCTCGCGGGAGATCGTCGTCGAGCCGCTCCTCCCGCTCGGGTCGGTGCGCGCCGCGGGAACCCCCGCGCGCGACTATATCTTCGAGCCGGGCCCCGAGGAGATCCTGGCCCGGATCGTCCCCTATTTCCTCGCGATGCGCCTCTACACGGCTCTCGCCGAGTCGGCCGCCTCCGAGCACGGCGCCCGCATGATCGCGATGGGCTCGGCGACCAAGAACGCGAACGAGATGATCCAGAACCTCACGCTCCACATGAACCGGACCCGGCAGGCCACGATCACCCGCGAGATCGTCGAGATCGTCGGCGGGGCCGAGGCGCTGAAGTAAAGGAAGGGCGATGGCGAACGCGAACGGCAAGAAGGGCAGCACCGAAGGCAACATCGGCGAGATCATCCAGGTCATCGGACCCACGGTGGACGTGCGGTTCGAGCCGGAGCGGCTCCCGAAGATCCTGAACGCGCTGACCATCCAGGATCCCGACAGGGGAATCGACCTCACCGTCGAGGTGGCGCTCCACATCGGGGACGAAGTGGTGCGCTGCGTCGCCATGTCCTCGACCGACGGCGTCACGCGCGGCATGGCCGTGCGCGACACGGGCGGCCCGATCACCGTGCCGGTCGGCCGTCAGACCCTCGGCCGCGTCTTCAACCTGCTCGGGGAGACGATCGATCAGTCGGGCCCCGTGTCGGAGCCCGGGAAGCGCCTCCCGATCCACCGCGCGCCGCCGTCGTTCGAGGAGCAGGAGACCGTGACCCGGATCTTCGAGACCGGCATCAAGGTCGTCGACCTGCTCGCGCCGTACGCCAAGGGCGGGAAGATCGGCCTCTTCGGAGGCGCCGGACTCGGCAAGACCGTCATCCTTCAGGAGCTGATCCGGAACATCGCCACCGAGCACGGCGGCTTCTCGGTCTTCTCCGGCGTCGGCGAGCGCACGCGCGAAGGGAACGACCTCTGGCTGGAGATGAAGGAGTCGGGCGTCATCGACAAGACCGTGATGGTGTTCGGCCAGATGAACGAGCCCCCCGGCGCGCGGCTCCGCGTCGCGCTCACGGGCGTCACCATGGCCGAGTACTTCCGCGATCAGGAGAACCAGGACGTCCTCTTCTTCGTGGACAACATCTTCCGCTTCACGCAGGCGGGCTCGGAGGTATCGGCGCTCCTCGGCCGCATGCCGAGCGCGGTCGGCTACCAGCCGACCCTCTCCACCGAGATGGGGGCGCTTCAGGAGCGGATCACGTCGACCAAGCGCGGCTCGATCACGTCGGTGCAGGCGATCTACGTGCCCGCCGACGACCTGACCGATCCGGCCCCGGCCACCACGTTCACGCATCTCGACGCGACGACCGTGCTCTCGCGGCGCATCTCGGAGCTCGGGATCTATCCCGCCGTGGATCCGCTCGACTCCACGTCGCGGATCCTCGATCCGAACATCGTGGGCGAGGAGCACTACAACCTGGCGCGCGCCGTGCAGAAGATTCTCCAGCGCTACAAGGAGCTCCAGGACATCATCGCCATTCTCGGCATCGACGAGCTCTCGGACGACGACAAGCTGATCGTCGCGCGGGCGCGCAAGATCCAGCGCTTCCTCTCGCAGCCCTTCTTCGTGGCCGAGCCGTTCACCGGCACGCCGGGCAAGTACGTGAAGCTGGAGGACACGATCCGCTCGTTCCAGCGGATCGTCGCGGGCGACTGCGACCACATTCCGGAGCAGGCCTTCTACATGATGGGCACCATCGACGACGTGTTCGCCAAGGCCGAGCAGATGGGAGTGACCGCGGGCGTCTAGCCCCGCGCCGCCATGACCGAATTCACCTTCCGGCTGGTCACGCCGCAGCGCATCGTCTTCGAGGGCCCGGTCGTCTCGATCCAGGCGCCGGGCTCCGAGGGCTACCTCGGCGTCCTCGCCCACCACGCGCCGCTGATCACCACGCTGAAGGAGGGGCGCCTCGAGATGCGCGACCCCTCCGGACGCGTCACCGCCTGGCACGTGACCGGCGGCTTCCTGGAGGTCTCGAACAACCGCGCGTCGGCCCTCGCCGACTCGGCCGAGCCGACCGCTTGACCGGGGCCGGGGCGATCCGGTGGATCATGATCGTCTCCGGCGCGCTGACCTGCACCATGGTCACGACGGCGTTCACGCCGGCGGAGACGCTCCGGTCCATCTTCGGCGTCTGGCCCGAAAGTCCCGAGACCGATCTCGTGGCGCGCAACTGGGCCATCCTGATCGGGCTCATGGGCGCCCTGCTGGTCTACGGCGCGTTTCATCCCGCGGTCCGGAAGACGGCGCTCGTGGTGGCGGGCGCGAGCAAGGCGGTCTTCGTCACGCTCGTGCTCTCGCAGGGGAACCGCTTCCTGTCGCACCAGGCCGGCATCGCCGTCGCGGTCGATGGCGTCTGGGTCCTCATCTTCGCCGCTTACCTCTGGAGCTCGCGAGGGCGCCGGATCGCGGCCACCCATTGACTTTCGAGGGGCGGTAGGCTCAGGCTGTCTCGCAGTTCCCCTGCCGGACCGGGTGGTTCTATGAAGGCCGCGTCTTTCTCACCTCCGCGCTATCGCCCGCTTGCTGCAGCAAGCGCACTCCTGATTCTGACCTTCATGGGTGGAGTGGGCTGCGCTCACTGGCAGCCGATCCAGCGCGAACACATCGCGAGCACCCTGCGCGACAGCAAACCCGACTACGCCAGGGTCGGCGCCGGCGGGTCGGTGCTGCTGGTCCAGCATCCCCAGGTGCGGGCGGACACCCTTCACGGGACGACGCGCGCGGATCGCGGCAAGCCCGTCGCGATTCCCCTGGCGTCGGTCGATTCGCTGTCGCTCTATCGAAACGGAAGGACCGACGCGCGCCTCTTTGGGATCGGGATCCTCACGATCTCCGTTCTTTTCGTTGCGGCGGCGATGAACGTGAACCGCGCCATTCCCTAGCAGCCCACGATTCAATCGCGCGCGGCCTGCTAGAATCCTTCAATGCGCATCCTCGGAATCGAAACCTCCTGCGACGACACCGGCGCCGGGATCGTCGAGGACGGTCGCCTGCTGGGTCACGTCGTGCGCGCGCAGGACGTGCATGTGGAGTACGGCGGCGTGGTGCCCGAGCTGGCCTCGCGCGCGCACATCACGCTCCTTCCCAGGATCCTGGATGAGCTTCTCGCGAAGACGGGCCTGACCCTGGCCGACATCGATGGCGTCGCGGCCACCGCGGGGCCCGGCCTGGTCGGCTCGCTGCTGGTCGGCCTCGAATTCGCGAAGGGTCTCTCCATGGCGCGCGGGATCCCGCTCGCCGCCGTGAACCACGTCGAGGCGCACCTGCTCTCGCCGGCGCTGGAGAACAATCTTCCGTTCCCCTACATCGGGATGGTCGCGTCCGGCGGGCACACCGAGATCTATCACGTGCCCGAGCGCGGCCGCGCCGTCCGCCTCGGATCGACGCGCGACGACGCCGCGGGCGAGGCGTTCGACAAGGTGGGGAAGCTGCTCGGACTGCCCTATCCGGGCGGCCCCGAAGTGGACCGCCTCGCGCGCGAGGGAATCCGGACGCGATCGCCTTCCCGGTGGCCCGGCTCGGAGCCGACACCCTGGACGTGAGCATGAGCGGGCTCAAGACCGCGGTGAAGCTGCTGGTCGAGAAGGAGCCCGATCCGATCCCGCCGGAGCGCGTCCGCGACATCGCCGCCTCGGCGGAGCGCGCCATCGTGACCGCGCTGATCGAGCGGCTTTCGCTGGCACTGGACCGGCACCCGGCCCGCGCGCTCGCGATCGCGGGCGGCTGCGCCTGCAACACGCGACTTCGCCGGGACGCCGGAGCGCTCGCCGCCTCGCGCGGGATTCCGGCGCTCTTCCCCTCACCGCCGCTCTGCCGCGACAACGGGGCGATGATCGCCTATGCCGGTTGGGCCGCCCTCACGACCGGCCGCGCGAGCGCGCTCACGGTCTCGGCCGTGCCCAACCTGGATTCGTTCGACTGACACGATCGTCGGCTCCCCCGGCGCACAGGGTTTTACGTTCGCCGGGGAACGTGCCGGAATGGCGCAGGCCGCATCTCCCGGCCAAGCACCCCTTGCTCCGGCGTCGGTAAGG
>DASQJL010000038.1 GCA_035631035.1 Candidatus Binatia bacterium
GTGCACGCTGCTCGCGGGAACCGCGGCGCTCCTTACGGTCATGTACTCGGCGCCGCCGTTTCGGCTGAAGGCGATCCCCTACCTCGCCAATGCCGTGATCGCGCTTCCCCGGGGCGTCCTGCTCAAGGTGGCGGGGTGGTCCTGCGTGCGGGACTTCGGCCGGACCGAGCCCTGGGCGATCGGGCTCGTCTTCGGGCTCTTCCTCCTCGGCGCGACCACGACCAAGGATTTCGCGGACATCCGGGGGGACCGGGCCGCGGGATTCCGCACGCTGCCCGTGATCCTGGGGCCCCGGCGCGCGGCGTGGCTCACGGCGCCTTTTCTGGTGCTCCCCTTCCTCTTGATCCCCTACGGGCTTCACCGGGGCATCCTGACGGGCAACCCGTGGGTCCTGGACGGCCTGGCCGCGCTCCTCGTGGTCTGGGGAAGCTACGTCGCGTGGCTCATGCTCCGCCGCCCCGACGATCTCGCGCGCACGGAAAACCACCCTTCGTGGACCCACATGTACGTGATGATGTTCGTCGCGCAGATCGGCTTCGCGCTGGCCTACGTCTACCGGTAGAGCCTCTTGACGGTGCCCCACACGGTGCGGGGGCCCTCGTCGGCGAGAGAACTCCCGCGCGCGTCGAGGAAGTCGGAGCCGAGCTTCATCGTGTTGTCGTAATCCCGCCCGCCGCACTGCGCCCCGAACGAGGTCATGGCCGTGTTGTCGAGCGGCGTCGAGGAGAGGAAGCGGAGGATGGGCGCTCCCGTGACCTTGACCTTGAGCGATCCCAGCATGTAGCGCCCCGGCGCCAGGAAGTAGGGGGCCGCCCGCGCCAGCCACAGCATCCGCCCCGATTCCTTGCCGCCCGCCGGCACCGTGAACCCCATGTTGTCCGACCAGGGGCCGTAGGAAAGGCTGCCCGTTCCCGCCGCGTCCCATTCGAGGACGAACGTGTAGGAGCAGATGGTGAGCATGTTCTCGCCCTCCTCGCCGTTCTGGCAGGCGACCGCCGCTCCCGTGGCGTCGTGGGCAGTGTCCAGGTAGACGTCGATCGAGGAGACCTCGGGACCGAGGACGTCCGAGGCGTCGCACTGGCCGTCCCCGTTCACGTCGATGAAGAAGTACTGGGCGGAGGCGCGCGATGGGGCGAATACGGCCGCCAGGGCGGCCAGGAGTACGGCGGCGAGGACGGGGAGCATGGAGGATCTCGGGCTCATGCGTTCGCTCTGGGATACACGGGATCGGCGGCCTGGGTCCAGGTCACGGGGCCAGTATACCGAAAACAACGGCGGGCGGCGCCATCATGCGCCGCCCGCCGGGGCACTGCCCTTTTCAAAGCCGGTCGAATCTCGCGTCTGTCGCTCCTCGCCGGTTACCGATCCGTGTGTCCCGAGGGCGCCCGCCGCATCCGGTCAAAACTGGAGGGGGAGACCGGGCTCGGCGCTTCTTGCTCCGCTGCGGAGGAGGACCTCCAAGCGGCCGTGCTCTGCAAAGCCATTACACCAAAGAGCCCCGCGGAACGCCTACGGATTCAGCGGGAAGGTGCAATTGTGGTTCAGGTGCGTCGTCACGATGTTCAGGTCGGTCGAGTTCACCGCGCCCGACGTGTCGAAGTCCTTCCAGTAGCTGATCACGTTGTTGATCCCGATACCGTTCGAGATCCC
>DASQJL010000039.1 GCA_035631035.1 Candidatus Binatia bacterium
GCCATGGAGCGCACGGCCTGGTGCCCCTGGAGCATCGAGATGTTCACCGACGCGACGGCCGAGAGCGGGACCGAGGCCGCGCCGAGGAGAATGGCCCAGGTGAACGCCGAATCGCGGTAGATCCCCGCGGCGAGCCAGGGCGAGGCGAGCGCGGCCAGGAGGGCGAGGCCGCCGCCGACGCCCCACGCGAGCCGGGATCCCAGGCGCGTCAAGGCGTGCACGCGCGCGAAGTCGTTCGCGGCGCGCGCCTCGGCGATCATCGCCACGAGCCCGTTGCCGATGCCGAGCGTGGCGAGCGGGACGAGGACCGCGGTCAGCGAGGCGAGCTGGGCGAGGACGCCGGTCCCTTCGGGCCCCAGCCGCGCGGCGAGGATCTTCGCGCGCACGATGGCGGCCACGACGGTCGCGACGGAGCCGAGACCGAGGATCGCGGTGGAGCGGACGAGCCGGCGCACGGCTCCCTGGTCCCGGGCGGCTACCGGGACCCGTAGGTCCGTTCGTAGTACTGCTGGAACGCGCCCGAGCGGATCGCTTCCCACCACGGGCGGTTCGCCACGTACCAGTCGATCGTCGCCTCGATTCCGCGCGCGAAATCGACCTGCGGGCGGAAGCCGGTCTTCGTCTCGAGACGGGACGCGTCGATCGCATACCGCCGGTCGTGCGCGGGGCGGTCGGTCACGTGCTGGAGGAGGCTCGCGGGCTTCTTCAGCCGCTCGAGGAGGAGTGCCGCGATCTCGAGCACGGAGCGCTCGTTCCCCCCGGCGATGTTGAACGTCTCCCCTTCCACGTCGTCGGCCTCGAGGATGGCGACGAGGGCCCGGCAGTGATCCTCGACGTGGATCCAGTCACGCGTGTTCCTCCCGCTGCCGTAGACCGGGAGCGGCTTGTCCTCGAGCGCGTTGGTCACGAAGAGCGGGATCAGCTTCTCCGGGTACTGGAAGGGTCCGTAGTTGTTGCTGCAGCGCGTCACGATGGCGGGGACGCCGTAGGTCACCGAATAGGCGTAGGCGAGCCGGTCGCCGCCGATCTTGGACGCCGCGTAGGGATTCCGGGCGAGGAGCGGCGCCCTCTCGTCGGCCGCGCCCGTCAGGATCTCGCCGTAGACCTCGTCCGTCGAGACCTGGACGAAGCGCGCGCAGCCGCGCTTCCGCGCCTCTTCGAGCAGCACGTAGACGCCGTAGGTGTCGGTCAGGACGAAGTGCGAGGGGTCCTCGATCGAGCGGTCGACGTGCGTCTCGGCCGCGAAGTTCACGACGACGTCGACCCCCTCCATCGCGCCCGCCACGGTCGCGGGATCGCAGATGTCCCCCTTCACGAAGCGGAACCCGGGGGCGTCCTTGACGTCGCCGAGGTTGGCGAGGTTTCCCGCGTACGTCAGCTTGTCCAGCACGGTGATCGGCGCCTCGGGAAAGCGGCGGCGCAGGTGGTGGACGAAGTTCGAGCCGATGAAGCCCGCCCCTCCCGTGACGAGGAAGCGCGCCCGCGAAAGATCGGGGGCCTTAGCCACGGCAGCCTCCTCGCGTGCGGCGGCGCTCAGCCATCCTTGCGCGACCAGTCGTAGGGGATGTCGTTCTTGTGGGGGTCCGCGCGGTACTCGTCGGGCTGGTCGTACCGGTAGGGCTCGGTCGGCGTGTTGACGAGCATCGCGGGCTCGGTGCCGATCCCCTTCATGCCGTGCCACACGCCCGGCGGAATCGTGATCAGGATGGGATTCTTCTCCCCCATGAAGAACTCGTTCACCGTGCCGCGCGTGGGCGAGCCCTCGCGGTCGTCGTAGAGCACCACCTTCATCATCCCCTTCACGATCACGAAGTGATCGGTCTGGATCTTGTGGTAGTGCCATCCCTTCACCACGCCGGGATAGGCCACCGAGACGTAGGTCTGGCCGAAGCGCTGGAAGAAGGGGTCGTCCTTCCGCATCATCTCCATCAGGTAGCCGCGCTCGTCGGCGATGACCTTGAGCGGCTTCACGTGCACCCCGTCGATCAGCTTCATGCGGGCCTCCCCACCGAGACATAGGCGAAGCCCAGCCGTTTCACCGTGGCTGGGTCGTAGACGTTTCGAAGGTCGACGATGCTCTTGCGCCGCATGGCGCGCTTCACGCGCGCGAGGTCGAGGCGGCGGAACTCGTTCCACTCCGTCACCAGCACCATCACGTCGGCGCCCTTCACCGCATCGTACGGGTTCTGGGCGAAGTGAAGCCCACGCGGCAGCCCCTCGGCGTCGGCCCGAACCGCGGGGTCGTACGCCCGGATCGCGATCCCTTTGCGGAGCAAGGAGCGGATGATGGTCAAGGACGGCGCTTCGCGCAGGTCGTCGGTGTCCGGCTTGTACGAGAGGCCGAGGACCGCCGCGACCCGCTTTCCCCGTCCGCCCAGCGCGGCGAGCACCTTCTTCGTCGCCACCTGGTGCTGCGCGTCGTTGGTCTCGATCGCGGCCTCGACCACGCGGAGCCGCACGCCCGCCTTGCGCGAGAAGGCGCGCATGGCGTGCGTGTCCTTGGGCAGGCAGGATCCGCCGTACCCGGGGCCCGGATGCAGGAACTTGGGCCCGATGCGCCGGTCCAGCCCCATCGCGCGCGCCACGTCGTGCACGTCGGCGTCCACCGCCTCGCACAGGTTCGCGACCTCGTTGATGAAGGAGATCTTGATCGCGAGGAACGCGTTCGAGGCGTACTTGATCAGCTCGGCGGTGCGCACGTTCACGACCACCGCCGGCGTCTCGATCAGGTGGAGCGGGCGGTAGAGCTCGCGCAGGATCTCAGCGGGGCGGGGCGCGTCGGCCCCGATCACGATCCGGTCGGGGCGCATGAAGTTCTCGACCGCCGATCCCTCGCGCAGGAACTCGGGGTTGGACGCGACGTCGAACTTGGCGCCGCGCGGGGCGAAGCGCTTCATCCAGGCGCGGAGCTTGTCCGCCGTGCCGACCGGCACCGTGCTCTTCTGCACGATCAGCCGGTAGCCGGGCATCGAGCGCGCGATGGTCCGCGCCGCCGCCAGCACCTGCGAGAGATCGGCGCCTCCGTCGGCGCGCATCGGGGTGCCGACGCAGAGAAAGATCACGTCGCCCCAGCGCACGGCGTCGGCCAGCGACGTGCCGAAGCGCAGGCGGCGCTCCCGCGTGTTCCGGAGCACCAAATCTTTGAGTCCCGGCTCGTAGAAGGGGATCTCCCCGCGGGAGAGCACGCCGATCTTCCGCTCGTCCACGTCCACGCAAAGGACCTCGTTGCCGAAGTCCGCGAATCCGGCGCCGCTCACCAAGCCGACGTAGCCGGAACCGACCACGACAATCCGCACCGTTCCTCCTTTATCGTCCCGCCTCGTGCCGGACGCGCTCGCGCGCGTCGCGGTAGAGGTCGAGGAGCGTCCGTTCGATGGGAATGGCCGGCGCCCATCCGGTGCGCCGGATCACCTTCTCGGGATCGCCGACGAGGTGGTCGGCATCGCGGGAGCGCATCCGCGAGGGGTCCTGCACCACCGAGGCGCGGACCCCCGAGACCTGGATCAGCTTGTCCAGGAGATCGCCCAGCCGGTATCCCTGGCCGGTGCAGACGTTGTAGGCCTGCCCCGGCTCGCCGCTCTCCAATAAAGCCAGGTAGGCGCGGACCACGTCCCGCGCGTCGCCGTACTCGCGCACCACGTCCAGGTTGCCCGCGCGCACCTCGGCGGGCCCGTCCCCCTCGAGCACGCGCGCAAGCTGATGCGCGAAGCCCGCCACCGCGAAACGGGGACTCTGTCCGGGACCGGTGTGCGAGAAGGTCCGGGTCCGCAGCACCCGGAGTCCGTACGACGAGGCGTAGAGCTCGCCCAGCATGTCCTGCGCGGCCTTGCTCAGCGCGTAGGGGTTTCGTGGCGCCAGGGGCGCCTCTTCGGTCAGCTTCGTCCCCGGGGCGCCGGAGCCGTACACGTCGGCGGAGCCGACGATCAGAACCGTCGCGCCGGCCGCCGCGACGCGACAGGCTTCGAGGACGTTGAGCGCGCCGATCGCGTTCACGCGGTAGGTCTCGGCCGGCTGTTCCAAGGACACCGCGCCGGAGGCCTGGGCCGCGAGGTGGATGATCCGGTCCGGGCGGAGCTCGGCGACCGCCGCGCGCACCGCGTCCGCGTCGGTCACGTCGAGCGCGCGATAGCTCTGGAGGGCGGCCTTCAGCTCCTCCGGCTCGGGAATGGCCGCGGCCGGCATGTGGTCGGAGCCGTGCACGTCGGCCGGCCCCTCCACGGTGAGCGCCCGGATCAGATGGCGCCCCACGAATCCGGCGACGCCGGTGACGAGCGTGCGCAAGGGCCTAGCGCTCTCTCCAGTAGGCGAGCAGGTCGCGCATCGTCTGCTCGAAGGGGATCGCGGGCTCCCAGCCGGTCCGGTTCCGGAACCGCGTCGCGTCGCCGAGCAGCACCGGGACGTCGGACGGGCGCATGCGCGCCGGGTCGGTCTCGACCTTGATCTTGGCCGTGGACATCGCGAGGAGCATGTCGAGCATCTCGCGGATCGTCCAGGCCCGTCCGGAGCAGAGGTTGTAGACCTCGCCGGGCTCCCCCTTCTCCAGCGCGAGCCAGTAGGCGCGCACGATGTCGCGCACGTCGGTGAAGTCGCGCCGCGCGTCCAGGTTTCCGACGCGCACCACCGGGGGGCGCCGTCCCTTCTCGATATCGGCGATCTGCTTGGCGAAATCGGAGCAGACGAAGACCGGTCCGCGCCGGGGACCCTCGTGATTGAAGCCGCGCGTGCGGATGACCGGGAGCTTGAAGCTCATCCAGTACTGGTAGCCCAGCATGTCCTGCCCCACCTTGCTCACCGCGTAGGGGGAGAGCGGGCGGAGCGGGTTGGTCTCCTTGATGGGCAGCTCGTTCTCGTGCACCAGCCCGTACTCCTCGCTGGAACAGGCGAGCTGAATCTTCGGCATGAGGTGCAGCTTCTTCACCGCCTCGAAGATGTTGAGCTGGCCCAGGATGTTCGTGACGAGCGACTCCGTGGGCGCCGTCCACGACGTCGGGACGAAGCTCTGCGCCGCGAGATGGAAGATCCAGTCGGGGCGGGTCTCGTCGAGGACGTCGCGCACCGAGGAGGCGTCCCGCAGGTCGCACTCCACCAGCCGCACCTTCTCGCGGAAGTGCTCGATGTTCTCGGTGCGGCTCCTCCAGCGGAGGATCCCGATCACCTCCGCGTCGCCGCGCTGGAGGATGTAGTCGGCGAGATGACTTCCGGCGAACCCCGTGATGCCCGTGATCAACACCTTCATGCGTCGGCCCTCTCCTTGGAGAACGCGGCGGCGAGCGAGGCCTCGTAGGCCGCGACCGTTCCGCGCGGGTCGGCGGATTCGAGAATGGGGCGGCCCACCACGACGTAGTCGGCCCCCCGCGCGAACGCTTCCGCCAGAGAGAGCGTGCGCTTCTGATCATGGGCCGGATCGTTCGGCCCGCGGATTCCAGGGGTCACGATGAGAAACGGCGCCGGATGCTCCAGGCGCAGCGGCTGGACCTCGCGCGGGGAGGCGACGACGCCGTCCACCCCCGATTCCGCGCAGAGCGCCGCCAGCCCCAGCACCTTCTCCTCCACCTCGGTCTTCGGATTGAAGAGCGGGGGGATCTCGGTGCCGTCCAGGCTGGTGAGCATCGTCACGCCGAGCACGCGCGGATGGCCGGCCAGGTAGCGGGCCGCTTCGGCCGAGGCGCGGAGCATGGCGGGGCCCCCGCTCGCGTGCACCGTGAGGAGCGAGACGGGAAGACCCTCCAGCGCGCGGATCGCGCGCTCGACCGTGGCCGGAATGTCGTGGAGCTTGAGATCGAGGAAGACGCGCTTCCCGCGGTCGGCCAGCGCCAGCACCGCGCCGCGGCCGGCCGCGCAGAAGAGCTGCAGCCCCACCTTGTACCAGAGGACCGCGTCGCCGACGCGATCGACCTGCTCGAGCGCCGCGTTCAGATCGGGGCGGTCGAGCGCGACGATCAGCCGCTCGCGGAGATGGACCGGCGCGGCGGCCGGCGGCCAGGGTTCCGTCATGCACCTCCCGTTCCGATGCGCGCCTGCCGTCCGGCGCGGATCGTTCCCCGGCCCTCGGGGACCTCCAGCGCGCCGATGATCGCCTCGACCGACGAGGCGCCGATCCGGCGCAGGTGATGCTCGATGCCGTGCACGCACTCCTCGGCGAGGGCGGGGTTGGCGAAGAGCGCGGTCCCGACCTGCACCGCCACGGCGCCGGTCAGGAGGAATTCGAGGGCGTCGGCGGGCTTCGTGATCCCGCCCATGCCGATCACCGGGATATCCACGGCCTGCACCACTTCCCAGGTCTTCGCCAGGGCGAGCGGCTTGATCGCGGGGCCGGAGAGCCCTCCCAGCACCGTGCCCAGGATGGGGCGGTGCGTCCGCGAATCGACCGCCATCCCGACGAACGTGTTCACGAGCGAGACGGCGTCGGCGCCGCACGCGGCGCACGCCTCGGCGATCTCGCCGATGCGGGTCACGTTCGGCGTCAGCTTGGCGATCAGCGGGAGCTTCGTGAGCGGCCGGATGGCGCTCATCACCTCGCGGGCCATGCCGGCGTCGGTCGAGTACTTGAGCCCGTGCGGCCCCACGTTGGGGCAGGAGATGTTCACCTCGATCGCGTGGGCGACGCCGCTCCCGCTCACGCCCTCGACCAGCTCGCAGAACTCGCGCGTGTCCTCCCCCTCGACCGAGACGATCACCGCGCAGGGCAGCCGGCGCAAGATGGGCACCTTGATCTCGAGGAAACCCTCGAGCCCCGGGTTCTCGATCCCGATCGAATTCAGCATCCCCGAGGGGACCTCCACGACGCGGGGCGGCGGGTTGCCGGCACGCGGATGGCGCGTCACCGTCTTCGTGACGATGCCGCCGATCGCGCCCAGGTCCACGAGCGCCTCGTACTCGGCGCCGTAGCCGATGATCCCCGAGGCGACCAGGATCGGATTCGAGAGCTCGAGCGATCCGATCCGGACGGCGAGCGAAGGGCGCTTGGCGGGCGTCATGGCAGCCGGTCCCAGTCCACGATGGTGGCGTCCATGACGGGTCCCTCGGTGCACATGGCGGGGTAGCGTCCCCCGGGCACCTCGCCCGCCGATCCGTTGCCCGCGTGCGCGGCGCCGTTTTCGGCGCCGGGAAGGAGCGGCACCGGACAGCCGCGGCAGGCGCCCACCGCGCAGGCCATCGGCCCCTCCAGCGAGGCCTCGCAGCGCGCGCCCGTGGCGCGGGCGAAGTCGGCGATCTCGTGAAGCAGGCCGTGCGGGCCGCAGGTAAAGATCTCCGCCGAAAGCGGCGTGTGCCCTCCCTCGACCCACTCCCGCTTCAGGAGCTCGAAGACGCTGCCGTGGAATCCGACCGATCCGTCGTCGGTCGCCAGATGCAGCCTTCCGCCGCGCACCTCGCGCACGCCGTACAGCTCCTTCCGCGAGCGCGCGCCGAAGAGGAAGACGAAGGGGCGCTTCTTCTCCTTGAGCCGGCGGCTCAGGAACAGGAGCGGCGCGATGCCGCGGCCTCCGGCGACCAGGATCGGGACGCGGCGGGGGCGAGGCGCGTAGCCGATCCCGAGCGGCCCGATCAGGTCCAGCACGCGCCCCTTCGGCTGCAGGGAGAGGATGCGCGACCCGCGGCCCACCACCGAGTAGTAGATGCGCACGGCCCGCACGCGCCCCTTGCTCACGAACCCCTCGAGGCTGTAGGGGCGGCGCAGCAGCGGATCGCCCTCTTCCGAGATCCGGAGATGCACGAACTGCCCCGGGCTGGGCGTCGAGAATCCGCGCGGCACGGTGAGCGTGAGGAGGAAATTGCCGGGCGAGACCTCACGGTTCTCGATGACCTTGCAGGGCACGAGCTTCATCGGGTCGTCCCGCTTCGGGTCGTGTCCGGGGGCGCGGTCGAGCGGGTCGTGTCCGCCGGCGCCGCTTTCGTCGTGTCGGGCGGCGCGCCCGAGCGAGTGCTGTCGGAGGGCGCCGTGCCGGGCAGCGTCGTGCCGGGAGGCGCGGCGCGGGTCGTGTCCGCCGGAGACGTCGCCGCGGGAGGCGCCGTCGTCCCGGGCGGCGCGGCCGGCGGCTTCTTGCCCTCGCGCGCCAGCCTCTTGGCCTCGCGGTCCTTCAGGAACTTCTGGGCATTCTCCTCCAGCTGCCGCTGGATCTCGGGCGAGACCTGGTAGGTGCTGTCCGGCGTCGCGGTCGTCGGCGCCATGATGCCGGTCAACGAATCGGCGGGCGCGGCCTCCTCGGCGTACGTCGAGGCGCCCGAGGTGTCGGGGTGCGCGAGCAGCGAGTCGAAGAGCGCCGTGCGGACGTCGCTCTTCCCGCTCCACTGCTTCCAGAGATAGAGCGCCGACTCGGCGTAGCGCGTGCCGCGGTAGCGGCCGGCGATCGAGTCGGTGAGCTGCATCGCGCCGAGGGTGTCCTGGCGGTCGAACGCCGAGATCCAGAGCCGAGCGTACGCCGACTTCGGCGCGTACACGCTCTTGGGGTAGAGCGCCTCGACGGCCCGGTACTGCGTCATCGCCGAATCGGTCTTCCCCAGCTCGAAGTAGAGGACCTCCGCCAGGCGGAACTCGGTTCGCGCGCGGGCGCCGGTCGTATCGGACGCCAGCGCCTGCTGGAACTGCTTCAGCGTGGCCAGGCTCTGCGAGCGGCGCTGCGCCTGCTGCGCGAACTGGTTGTTGCCGCCCGCCACCGCGCGCAGCTTGTCGTACTCGCGGCCCGCCCGGTCGAGATCGCCGAGGGCGGTCTCGACCAGGTAGCCGATCTGGAACTGCGATTCGAACGCCACGTTCGTTCCGGGAAAACGCTCCACCAGGTCCTGATATCCTTTCATCGCGTCGTTCGTCCTGCCGGTCAGCGCCTGCAGCTCGTACACCCGCAGCAGGAGCTCCCCCTCGCGGTTCTCGGCGATCGCCGTCGAGTGCCACGTGTTCAGGAACTGGAGCGCCTCCGGATAGCGCTTGAGATTGCGGAGCGCTTCCGCGCGCCGGAGGATCACGTCTAGGCGCTCCTTCGAACGCTCCTCCTCCTTCAAGGTCTGCGCATAGACCAGCTGCGCGCTGTCCATGCGATCGGCCTCGAACAGCGCGTCGCCCGCGCGGTGGAGGGCGTCGGCCTTCTGGCGCCGTCCGTCCGCGTGCGGAACGGCGCGACGGTACCACCCCAGGGCCGTCATGTAATCCCTCTGCGCGAACCGGCTCTCCCCCTCGTAGAAGTAGAGCTCCCAGCGCCGGGGAAATTTCGGATAGGCGGCGTCCATGGCCTGGAAGATCGAATCGGCGGTGTCGTAGTCCTTGCGACGGTAGTAGGCCAGTCCCTTCACCAGGCGCCCCTCGGGCACGAAGGGGCTCTTGGGAAACTTGACTTCGAGATCCTCGGCGCGCCGGATGGACGCGGTGTAGTCCCCCTTGCCGTAGAGCGAGGCGGCGAGGAGGTAGGTGGCGTCATCCACCCACTTGCTCTTGGGATACTCGGTGATCACCTTGGTGCACTGGCGGACCGTCTGGTCGTACTTCGTCTTGGCCGCGACGGAGGCCTCGTCGGAGATGCTGTGCTCCTGCTCCTTCTGGGCATCCCTGTAGTACCGGCGCGCCAGATAAAACGTGTTGTAGTAAGCGCATCCGGACGACAGAAGGAGCAGGACAGGCACGAGGATTCGGAGACGAAGCGCCCCCGTTCGGATTTTCGACATGAGCGATGGATGCTACCACGCGCGGGGCCGACGGGCTATCGGCCGCTCGCTAGGGATGCGGGTTCGCGGTAGGTGACCTGCCCGCCCAGAATCGTGACCAGGACGCGCCCGGGCAGCTCCCAACCATCGAAGGGGGTGTTGTGGGAGCGGGAGGCCGACTCCTTGGCGACGACCGTCCAACGTCCCATCGGGTCGAACACCGTAACGTCCGCCGGTTCTCCGGGTTCCAGCGTCCCGCCTTGCCGTCCCAGCACTTCCAGGGGGCGGCGGGTCATCCGCAGGAGCAGCTCGGGGAGGGTGAGATGCCCCGGCTCGACCAGGGCCTTGATGTAGAGGCCCAGGGCCGTCTCGAGTCCCAGGATCCCGAACGGAGCCGAGTCGAAGTCGTTGTCCTTCTCGATCTCCGTGTGGGGAGCGTGATCGGTGGCCAGGCAGTCGATCGTGCCGTCCACCACGCCTTCGATCAGCGCCTCGCGGTCGCGCGTGGAGCGCAGCGGCGGATTCATCTTGGTGTTGGTGTCGTAGCCGGAGACCGCCTCGTCGGTGAGGATCAGGTGGTGCGGCGTCACCTCGGCCGTCATGGCGATGCCGCGCGCCTTCGCCTTGCGGATGATCTCGACCGACCGTGCCGCGCTCACGTGCGCCACGTGGACCCGGCCCCCCGTCAGCTCGGCGAGGAGCGCGTCGCGCGCGACCATGACCGACTCGGCGGCGTCCGGTATCCCCTTCAGCCCGATCCTCGTCGCGATCCAGCCCTCGTGAACGACGCCCGACCCCTTGAGATCGGGGTCCTCGGCATGCTGGATCACCGGCACGCCGAGCGGGCGCGTCAGCTCCAGCGCGCGCCGCATGATCTCGGCGTTGTGGACCGGCTTGCCGTCGTCGGAGAAGGCGACCGCGCCCGCCTCGACCAGATCCTGGATCTCGGTGAGCGCCTCCCCCATCTGGCCGCGCGTCACCGCCGCGATCGGAAGGACGCGCGCGTGGCCCGCCTCGCGCCCGCGGCGGATCACGAACTCGATCCGCGGCCGGTCGTCGAGCGGCGGGCTGGTGTTCGGCATGCAGGCGACCGTGGTGAAGCCGCCGCGCGCCGCCGCGCGCGTTCCGGTCTCCACGGTTTCCTTCTCCTCCTGCCCCGGCTCGCGCAGGTGGACGTGGATGTCCACGAACCCCGGGCAGACCACCGCGCCCGCGACGTCGATGACCTCCGCGTCGGGGTGGGCGCGGAGCGCCGCGGGCGCTTCCTCGCCCAGGCCGGAGATCTTTCCCTGGTCCAGCCAGAGGTCGGCGATGCGGTCGATGCCGCTCGCGGGATCGATGACGCGCCCGCCCCGGAGGCAGATCGGGCGGGTCATCGCTTCGCCCCCTCGACCGCGCGGCGAGGGGCGGGCTCCGGCGCAGGCAGCGGCTCGTCCGGCCGCGATAGGAGATAGAGCACCGCCATCCGCACGGCCACGCCGTTCGTCACCTGCTCCAGGATGACCGAGTTGGGGCCGTCGGCCACTTCCTGCGCGATCTCGACGCCGCGGTTCATCGGGCCCGGATGCATCACGATCGCATCGGGGCGCGCGCCGGCCAGCCGCTCCGCGGTCACGCCGTAGACCCGCGCGTACTCGCGGAGGGACGGGTAGAGCCCGGCGCGCTGGCGCTCGAGCTGGATGCGGAGGATGTTCACGACGTCGGCGCCCTCGATCGCTTCCTCCACCCGCGAGGCCACGGTGACGCCGAAGCGCTCCACGTCGGCCGGCATCATCGTCGAGGGTCCGGCGATCGTCACCGAGGCGCCCAGCTTGGTCAGCCCCCAGATGTTCGACCGCGCCACGCGGCTGTGCATGATGTCGCCGATGATGGCGACCTTGAGGCCGTCGATCCGCCCCTTCCGCTCGCGCATGGTGTAGATGTCGAGGAGGCCCTGCGTCGGGTGCTCGTGGGTGCCGTCGCCGGCGTTGATGATGGCGGCGTCCAGGTTCCGCGCCAGGTAGTGCGGCGCGCCGGAGGACTGGTGGCGGATCACGACCAGGTGGATCCCCATCGCCTCGATGTTCCGCGCCGTGTCCTTGAGCGTCTCCCCCTTCGAGACGCTGGAGCCGGACGTCTGGAAGTTCACGGTGTCGGCCGAGAGCCGCTTCTGCGCCAGCTCGAAGGAGAGGCGGGTACGCGTGCTCGGCTCGAAGAAGAGGTTCGCCGCGGTCAGCCCGCGCAGCGAGGGCACCTTGGGGATGGGGCGCTCGAGCACCTCGCGGAACGTCCGCGCGGTGTCGAGGATGGAGACGATCTCCTCGGCGCTCAGGTCTTCCAGGCCGAGCAGGTCCTTCCGGTGACCGATCATGTCAGGAGCTCCCCGAGCGAGACGCCGTCGTGGCCGTCGACTTCGGTGACGGCGACCATGATGACCTCGCGCTTGGACGTGGGGACGTTCTTGCCGACGAAGTCGGCGCGGATCGGGATCTCGCGGTGGCCGCGGTCCACGATGACCGCGAGCTGGATAGCGCGCGGGCGGCCGAAATCGATCAGCTCGTCGAGCGCCGCGCGCACGGTGCGCCCCGTGAAGAGCACGTCGTCCACCAGCACCACGACCTTGCCGTCGATGTCGAAGGGGATCTCGGTGCCGCTGACGACGGGCTGGTGGGCGATCATCTGGAGGTCGTCCCGGTAGAGCGTGATGTCCAGCGCCCCCACCGGCACGTCCGCCCCCTCGAACTCCTGCATCCGGGCCGCGATCCGCTTCGCGATCGGGAAGCCCCGGCGCCGGATCCCGACCAGGACGACGCTGTCGGCTCCGCCGTTCCGCTCGATGATCTCGTGGGCAATGCGGGTGATCGCCCGGCGCAGTCCCTCGCCGTCGATCAGCTCGGTCTTTTCGCGGACCTGCTCGGCCATCGGTCTCCCGGGTTGCTCGGCGCGGCGGGAGGGGGCATGAAAAAACCCCTCTCCTGGACCGGAAAGGGGCGCAGAGGCCAGAGTTTCGGCCCGGTCCCTTTCTAGTCTCTCGGACTAGATTCAAGGGTCACGGACGCCGCGCGATGCCTGCGACGCGTCGTTGACGGTACCACAAGGGGAGCCGCCGGACAAGGCCGGGCGCGGCGCTTCGCTCACGACTCCAGCGCGGGATACCCCTTGTCGACCCAGTCGCGCTGCAGGTCCTGCAGGATGTAGAGGATCTTCACGTTCTTGTAGCCCAGCCCCCGCGCCACGCGGAAGGCCGGATTCACGTTCGGACAGTGCTCCCATGGGCAGCAGCCGCAGTAGAGAACCACCGTCCTGTCCTTGGGAATCGCCCGGAGCGCCTTCTTCAGCTCGGCGCGCCCCCGCGCCGTCGAGCCGGACCCGACGTACTTCGATCCCGGGATGTGGCCGCTCTTGTAGAGCACGCTGAATCCGACGTGCAGGAGCACGGGGCGGCGCCATTCGGGAAGCGCCAGCTCCTTGGCCAGCTCGTCGGGCCGGACCAGGTCCTGCTTGGCCGGCGTCGTTTCCTTGGCGCTCGCCGCGGGCGCGCCGGCCGCCGGGGCGGAAGCGGTGACCGCCGAAGAGTCGGGCCCCGCGGTGGAGCGGGTCGCGGCGAACGCAGCCGCGCCCAGAGCCAGGAGACCGATCAGGCCGAGCCGAGAACCGAGCGTCATGGGATGAGCCTTTCGCGAAGGAGAGGGCCGCACAATGGGACCTTGGTACCGGGCGAGGCGATGGCGATTTCCTGGGAGTCTGCACCCGCCGCGCGCGAGTTGTCGAGAGCGCGAAGGGCGCCGGGGATGCTAGGATCAGGGCGTGATCTCCCGGTCATCGCTCCTGGCACTTCTGTGCGGCGCCCTGCTGCTTTGCGGCGCCATCGTCGGACCCACGCGCGCCGCCCTGGGACCGGACGACGAGGACCCGACCTCCGGCGCGCCGTCGGAGGCTTCCGAACCGCCGGTCCCGACGCCCGCCCCCGCCGACACCCTTCCCCATCCCGATCCGGCTCGCACGAGAGCCTTCCACGACGCCGTCTACGCGCTCGCCGCCGATTCCATGGAAGGGCGCGGCATCGGAACCGCCGGGATCGCGAAAGCGGCCACGTGGATCGAGCGGCGCATGAAGGCGATCAAGCTTGAGCCGGCCTTCCCGGGACCTCGGGGCGGCTCCTATCGCCAGGGATTCCCGATCAAGATCGGCGTGACGCTGAAGCCCGGCAACCGCATCGAGGGGCTCGACTCCACGGAGTGGACGCCGCTCGGCTTCTCCTCGAGCGGGGACTTCTCCGGACCGCTGGTGTTCTGCGGCTACGGCATCGACGCGCCGGCGATCGGGTATCAGGAATTCGACGGGATCGATCTCAAGGGGAAGGTCGCCCTGATGCTGCGGTACGAGCCTCAGGAGAAGGACGACGGCTCCCCCTTCGACGGCAAGCGCCCCAGCCGCTGGTCGGCGCTCCGCTACAAGGCGATGCAGGCCCGGGAGCGCGGCGCGACCGCCGTGCTCTTCGTGACGGGTCCGATTCAGGACGAGGGGACCGACAAGATTCCGGCGCTCCGCAACGACGGGCCCGAGAGCCCCGCGGGGCTGCCGGTCGCGCAGGTCAAGCTGAGCGCGGCGTCGCGGTGGCTGGCGAAGGCGGGGATCGACCTGCGCGCGTTCCAGAAGGACGTGGACCGGGATCTCACGCCCCGCTCGCGCGAGATCGGCGCGGTCACGATCCACGGGAAGATCGCGGTCGAGGACAAGTACGTCAACTCCGACAACCTCGCCGGGATCATCCCCGGAAAAGGACGCCTCAAGAACGAGTACGTGGTGGTCGGCGCGCACTACGACCACCTCGGCTGGGGCGGCGAGAGCTCGATGCGCCCCAACGATCACGCGATCCACAACGGCGCCGACGACAACGCCTCGGGCGACGCGGCCGTGCTCGTCGCCGCCGACGGGCTGCGCAGGGACCTCGCGCGCCAGGTGAGCCATCGCACCGTCCTCGTCTGCCTCTTCTCCGGCGAGGAGGTGGGCCTCGCCGGGTCGGCCTGGCTGGTGGACCACTCCCCCATCCCGATCGACAAGATCGCGGCCATGGTGAATCTCGACATGGTGGGCCGCCTGCGCGGGAACACGCTGATCGCCCTGGGGCTGGAGTCGGCGCCGGAGTGGGCGCCGCTCCTGCGCGACGCGGCCATCGACACCAAGCTGGACGTGGCGGCGCGCGGGGACGGCTACGGCCCCTCCGATCAGACCAGCTTCTACGCCAAGGGCATCCCGGTGATCCACCTCTTCACCGGCACGCACGAGCAGTACCACACGCCCGACGACAAGCCCGCGACGATCAACGCCGAGGGCGGGGGCATCGTGGCGCGCTTCACGCAGGTCCTCGTCGAGCGCGCGGCCCTGCGCGATCACCGTCTCACCTATGCGAGGTCCAACGCGGCGCCCACGATGACCGGCGACAGCCGCGGCTACGGCTCGTATCTCGGGACGGTGCCCGACTTCAAGGCGATGGAGAGCGCGAACGGCGGCGTGCTGCTGGCCGACGTGCGCGCGGGCGGCCCGGCCGAGATCTCCGGGATCAAGGGGGGCGACCTCATCGTCTCGATGGCGGGCACGCGGATCGAGAACCTCTACGACATGACCTACGCGCTCCAAGACCATCGCCCCGGCCAGACGGTCGAGGTCTCGGTCGTGCGCGGCGGCGACACGCTCACCTTCCGCGTCACGCTAGGCGACCGCGCCCGGATGGGCTCGGCCGGTCCCGCGGTGGCCAAGGCGGAAGCGCCGAAGATGCCCCAGGATGTGTCCCATGTCGCGCACGCCAGCGGCGGGCCCCCCGACAGCGGCGCCGTGACCGTGGCGGCCGTGGGGCCGGGCGCCGAGGTCGGTCCGGCCGCGGCTCCGAGCCCCGCCGCTCCCGCAGCGCCCGCCATGCCGGGCAACCCGCACGCCGGAATGGGCGGAGGCCCGACCGGCCCGGCCGGGGCCGAGATCGGCGCCGCGGCGGTGGACTCCTTCTATCTCGGGCGACCCGGCGACGACTTCGTCGTGAAGGCGGGAACGCCGTACGCGCCCGGCCCGGCGACCGGCGAGCGCCACCTGAGCGACATCCGCCAGCTCACGTTCGGCGGCGAGAACGCGGAGGCCTACTTCAGCCCCGACGGGAAGAAGCTCATCATGCAATCGACGCCGCGAGGCGCGAAGTGCGACCAGGAGTACGTGCTGGATCTTTCGACGGGCGACATGAAGCGCGTGTCGAGCGGCAAGGGGCGCACGACGTGCGGCTACTTCGACTATCCGGAGGCCGACCGGATCATCTACTCCTCGACCCAGGGCGCATCCGATTCCTGCCCTCCCTCGCCCGACATGTCGCAGGGCTACGTCTGGGCCATCTACGACGCCTACGACATCTGGGAAGCGAATCCGGACGGATCGAACGCGAAGAACCTGACGAGCTCGCCGGGCTACGACGCCGAGGCGACCTGGTGCCACCGGGGCGGAAAGCTGGTCTTCACCTCGACGCGCGACGGCGACCTGGAGCTCTACCTGATGGACGAGGCGGGGCAGGTGAAGCGGCTGACGCACACGCCGGGCTACGACGGCGGCGCCTTCTTCAGCCCCGACTGCTCGCAGATCGTGTTCCGCGCGAGCCGGCCGACCGGCGAGAAGCTCACCGACTATCAGAATCTCTTGAAGAAGGGGCTGATCCGCCCGGGCGAGCTGGAGATCTACGTCATGCGCGCCGACGGCACCGGGGTGAAGCAGCTGACCCAGAACGGCGCCGCCAACTTCTGCCCCACGTTCTATCCCGACGGGAAGCGGATCATCTGGGCATCGAATTCCGGCGCCGCGGGGCCGCGCGAATTCGATCTCTGGCTGCTCGACACGCGCGGCGGGAAGGCGGAGCAGGTCACCACGGCTCCGGGCTTCGACGGCTTCCCGCACTTCAGCCCCGACGGGCGCTTCCTGGTCTGGGCCTCCAACCGCGCCGACGTCGCCTCCCACGAAACGAACATCTTCATCGCGCGCTGGAAAGACTGACGCTTTCGCCGCCCTCCGCGGAGCCCCGCGCAGGGCGCCAGGGACCTAGCGTATGAACCTCGTTCGCCGAATCGCGACGCTCGTCATCGTTCTCATCGCGGCGCTCGTCTTTGTCTGGGGGCGCGCGGAGCGCGAGCACCGTCGGGCGGAGGACGCCCTGAAGCAGGCCCGCGCGGTGCTCGATTCGGCGAAAGCGATGCGTGCGGGAGGCGCCGGCGAGCGCGGCGTGTTCCTGTCGGCCGACGAAATCGCGGCGCTCCGCCGGGCGGGGCTCACCGACCCCGTGAACCAGCTCCGCTCCGACCTCGAATCCCACGGCTCGCTGATTCCGGTGAAGGGCGTGCTGGGCGGGACGATGGGGTTCTACGATCGCGACGGCGTGGTGCTGCTCCCGGGGGGCTACGTCTACGCCCCGGGCGAGGACGGGCACATCCTCGTGCACGCCATCTTGAAGTACGACGTGGAATCCGGCGGCAAGATCCGCTGGACGATGGTGGACGTCAAGCGGGACTGATCCGCCGGCGCGGCGCTAGCGGCTCCGATACTTGAGGAACAGCGCGCGGATCTCCTTCTCGTTCATGTTCGTCGTCGTGCTCGATCCCGACGTTTCCGTCCGCCGGCGCCGCTCCTTCGTCGACTCGTTGTAGGTGGTGCTCTCGCCGCTCTTGTAACGATCCATCCCCGTGATCACCACCGCGTCGGCCCCCTTGTCCTGCGCCTTCTGCATGATCTTCGCCTGCAGCTTCTCCGCGCTCACCAGATCGTTCGCGCTCGCGATCACCTGCCCCATGACGTCGTAGGACTCCCGGACTTCGTGCTCGTCGAAGAAGAGATCAACATGGCTGGTGGGGCTGTACGAGCGGCCGACATAATCCACGTGAGCGCAGGCGGTGAGGAGGAGCGCGGCCAGGATGGCCGGCGCGATGAAGCGCTTCATGGGAGGCCTCCGAAGCGGGTGTGACGCCATAGGGTGGATTGCCCTCTTCTTATCGCCTTTGGCGCGGGGAGTCAACGAGAGGGATCCACTCACCACGCCAGCGGCGCGGCGGAACGGGACAGCGCCGCGATCAGCGCATCGCCGTCGCGCACGCGCCCCGACGGCAGGCAGCCGCGCTCGCGCAGCGCCCGCGCGAGGGCGTGGAACTCGGGGACGGGCAGCCGGGCCTGGGCGAGGAGGGGGGCGTCGTCCCAGACCGCCTCGGGCGCTCCGGAGCCAAGGAGCCGGCCCGGGCCGCCCGGCTCGCGCCCCATCACCAGCACGCGGTCGGCGACGGCGCCCACGAAGTCCAGGTCGTGGCTCGCGAAGAGGATCGCCCGCCCGCGATCGCGGAGCCGGGCCAGCGCGGTGCGAAGCGCGCGGCGTCCCTCGGGGTCGAGCCCCGCCGTCGGTTCGTCCCAGAGGAGCACGAGGGGCGGCTCGATCAGGAACGACGCCAGCGCCGCGCGCCGCTTCTCCCCCTCGCTCAAGGTGCTCGGAGCGCGCTCCGCGAAGCGCTCGGGATCGAGGTCCACCTCGCGCAGCGCGCGCTCGGCGCGGCGCGCCCGCTCGTCGGCCGGCACCCCCTCGATCCAGAGCGCCGCTGCCGCGTCCTCGGCCACGGTGCGCGCGAAAAGCTGCCGCTCGGGATATTCGAGCGCGAGCATGACCGGGGGGACCCGCTTCACGGTGGGAAGGGCGCGCTCCACGCGGCCGGAGGAGGGCTCGCGCAGACCCGCGGCCAGGTGGAGCAGCGTGCTCTTCCCCGCGCCGCTCGCGCCGACCAGCGCGACCGCCTCGCCGGGGGCGATGTCCAGGGAGACCTCCTCCACGACATAGGCGGCACCTCGTGAGGGCGTCCAGGCGACCTGAGCCAGGCTGAGGAGCGGCGCGCCTCGCCTCGGGATTTCGGGCGCGAGGGGATCGTGGGAGACCGCCGCACCCGGGCGCGCTCGCGCGACCGAGTCGGCCAACCCTCCGGCCTCCGAGCGGTCGAGGGCGGCGAGGAATTCCTCCGCCGTCGCCGCCAGGGCGCCGCTCCAGCGCCCTTCGACCGAGAGCGCGGCCGACGCGCGGAGCGCGAGCGGAAGCGGGGCGCGGTGCGCGGCGAGCACCGACGCCGGCGTCATGGCCGAGAGCCCATGCAGCCGCCCGGCCTCGAGAAGGTGGATCCGCTCCCCGGGAAGGGGCGGATCCAAGTCCTGGCTGGCCCGGAGGACCGCGAGGCCTCCGGCGCGAGCCATCCCGGCGAGCCATTCCTCCTCCGCGCGGCGCGTCGCCGGATCGAGATGGGCGAAGCACTGATCCAGAAGGAGCGCCGAGGGACGGGCCGCGAGGGCAGCGGCGAGGAGCGCGCGCGTCTTCTCCCCCGCGCTCAGGGTTCGGGGGTCGCGCTCGGCCAGCGCCGTCAGGCCGTGCTCCTCCATCGCCTGCGCCGCGCGGGCGCGCGTCTCGGCCGGCGCGAGCGCCATCGATTCCAGGCCGAACGCGATCTCGCCTGCGACCGTGTCCGAAAGGAACTGGGGATCGGGCTCCTCGAAGATCACCGCGACGCGGGGCCAGAGGGTCGCGCCTGCCGCGACCGGTTGCCCATCGAGGAGGATGCGTCCCGCGGCGGGGGCCGCGAGCCCGGCCATCAGGCGCAGGAGCGTGCTCTTGCCCGACCCGTTCGCGCCCAGGATGAGATGGCGCGCTCCGGGTTCGAGGGAGAGGTCGGTGGGATGGAGGAGCGTCTTCGGCTGGCCCGACGCGTCCCGCACCGCGAAGGACGCGCCCTCGAGCCGGATCACGTCCCGGCGCGGGCGTCCTCGCCCAGGAACGCGCGCACGGTTTCCATGACCTCGACGAGCGGGCGGCCGCTCTCCTTCGCCAGCCGGCGGAGGTCTTCGTATTCGGGAACGCGGCGCTCGGCGCCGGAGGGGAGCACGGCGGTCTTCACGCGCACCGTTCCCAGGGGCGTGGCCACTTCCGTGATCGAGCGGCGCAGCTCCATCCGCCCCTCGCGGCGCACGCGAAGCCCCAGCGTCGTGGATTCCCCGAAGAGCCGCTCGGCGACCTGTTGCGTGCGGCGTGGGTCGCACAGCGCCGTGACGAGCACGCCGGGGCGCCCCTTCTTCATCTGGACGGGGGTGAGGTAGACCTCGACCGCGCCCGATTCGAAGAGCGATTCGGTGAGATGGCCGTAGAGCTGCGGGTTCATGTCGTCGATGGTGCACTCGATCACGTCCACACCACCGGCGCCCACCGCATCCAGCGGCTCACCCAGCAGCGCGCGCACGACGTTGGGTCGCTCCGCGACGTCGCGCGTGCCGGTGGCGACGCCGGTCTTCTCGAGGCGCATCCCCACCGGTTCGCCGACGGTGTCGCACAGAGAGGCGATGAGGGCAGCACCGGTCGGTGTCGTCAGTTCCCCTTCGATCTCGAGCACGCGCACGGGGAGCCCCTCCAGAAGGCGAAGCGTCGCGGGTGCGGGAACTGGAAGCGTGCCGTGCGCCGCCCGGACGAGGCCGCGGCCCTGCGGGATGATCGATGCGTGGCAGCGCGTCACGTCCAAGAGCTCGAGGGCCCACGCGGTGCCGACGATGTCCACGATCGCGTCCACCGCGCCGACCTCGTGGAAATGCACCTTCTCCAGCGGCACCTGGTGCGCCTCGGCCTCGGCGCGCCCCAGCCGCTCGAACGTGCCGAGCGCGCGGCGGTAGACCCGCTCCGGGAGCTTGGCGTCGGAGAGGAGGCGGCGGATCTCGGTGAAGTGGCGATGGGTCTTCGTCTCGCGCGCTTCGACTTGGAGCTGGAACGCCTCGAAGCCGTGCCGCATCGCGGTCCCGCGGCCCAGCGAAAAGCCCTCGAGCGGGAGCGCGCGCAATCGGCGCTCGATCTCCTCGAGCGGCGCGCCGGCCGCGACCAGCGAGCCCAGGATCATATCCCCCGAGGCGCCGCCGACCAGGTCGAAGTAGACGATTTTCATCGTTTCTTCCGTGCCGCGCGCTTCGCGCGCTTCGGCTTCGTGGCGCTCTTCCGTGCCGCCTTCGCCTGCACCCCGCGCGACGCGCCCGCCGCTCCACGGGCCACGCGCGACTGCCTCGCGATCACCCCCGCCGCATAGCCTGCGCCGAAGCCGTTGTCGATGTTCACGACGGTGACCCCCGCGGCGCAGGAGTTGAGCATGGCAAGCAGCGCCGCCAGACCGCCGAACGAAGCGCCGTAGCCGACGCTGGTGGGCACGGCGACCACCGGGCGCGGGGTCAGCCCGCCCACGACGCTCGCGAGCGCGCCTTCCATCCCGGCCACGACGACGACCGCCGAGGCGGAGCGGAGCGAATCGAGGTGCGCGAGCACGCGGTGGATTCCCGCGACGCCCGCGTCGTAGACCCGGCGCACGGGAATTCCCATGAACTCGAGCGTGACCGCGGCCTCTTCCGCGACGGGGAGATCGGACGTGCCGGCGCTCACCACGAGCACGAATCCGCCGGCGGCGGTCTGGCTTTGCGGTAGCTTGCTCGAAGAGGCTTTGCGGTCGCGGCTTCGCCGCACGACAAGCGTGCGCGCGAGCCGGTTCCACTCGGCGCGCTCCCCAAACTCGGCGACCAGCGCCTCGGCCTGCTCCGCGCTCACGCGCGTGGCGAGACAGCGGCCGCTTTTGGCCGTGACGACCCGCATGATCTCGACGCACTGGGGAATGCTCTTCCCCTGGGCGAAGACGACTTCGGGAAGATGCTGGCGAATACCGCGATGGTGATCGACCGTGGCCGATGGGGTGTTCTCGAACGGCAGGGCCGCGAACGCTTCGTAGGCCGCGGCCGGGGTCAGCGTTCCGCGACGGACCTTCGCGAGAAGGCTACG
>DASQJL010000040.1 GCA_035631035.1 Candidatus Binatia bacterium
GAAGGGTGGCGCGAACGTGCCGTCTCCGTTCCCGAGCCGCATTCGATATTCGCGGCCGGATGCCTCGAGCAGATCCTGCTTCCCGTCGCGGTTCATGTCGCAGGGGAACAGGTTGTCGCCGCCCACGGCCGACATCGACAACGTCGTCGGAAAACCGCCGGCACCGTTTCCCATCAATACTCTCGTCGACCCGCCCATGCTGGCGGCGACGTCCGGCTTCCCGTCCCGATTGAAGTCCCCAACCGCCGGCGTTCCGAACATTGTTGGCGCGGGACCTCCAATCACCTGCTCGATCCCCGTACCGCTCCCCAAAGCGCCGAAAAGCACGGCCACCTGATGCCCCGAGGAAGGCACGACCAGGTCCAGCTGGCCGTCGCGGTCCAGGTTCGCGACCACCGGGTCGCTTCCGGGCAAGGGGCCGGTCGAGAGCCAGATCGTCGGTGCGACGAAATCGAGGATCTCGACAGTGCCGTGGGGATCGGCCTGCGCGTGCGAAAGCGGCTGGTGGGTGATGACGAGCTCGGTCTGCGCATCGGCGTCGAGATTGGCGGCCGTCATGCCGCAAGCCTGAGCCTTCCCCAGATTCAGGCTGGTGCCCGACGAGGCGATGAGGCCGCCTCCCGTGCCGTGGTGGATCTCGAGGGTGTTGTCATAGAGGAGCACAAGATCCGGATTGCCGTCGTCCGAGACGTTCGCGACGGATGCCTCGAGCGGCGTCGCGGCGGTGGGAACGGAATAGGGAGCGGCGAAGCCGAGGGCGGGTCCGCTGCTCAGGTAGACCGTACATTGGCCGGACCCTGCCCCGATGACATCCGGCCTGCCGTCGACGTTGAGATCACCCAGGCCCACGATCGCATCGGTTCCCACGGACAGAAGCGGCTGGGGATCGAGCGTGCCGCCGCCGGTGTTCCTCAAAATGGAGACATCCTCGATGTGGGTCATCACGTTATGGGTGTGGACGACCACGTCGAGGCGCCCGTCCTGGTCCATGTCGGCAAGGGACGCGCGGATGATCTTCGTGGAAGGGCCATAAATGTAGGTAGCCGCGGCCCCCAATCCAGATCCGGTGGAGAGCTGGACCCATACGGTCGTGGTCGTGTCGGTCATGACCAGGTCCGCTCGGCCGTCTCCATTCAGGTCGCCGGCAAGGACCTCGACCACGGACGCCGGAGGGTTGAACCCGGCGGGCGCCGGAACGGGCTCGAACGTGCGCGGGTTTCCTGTGGCCATGACGTTCTTGAAGAAGCGGACGTCGTACATCGCGTTGCTGGCCCCGTCGTATCCCAGGAGGGTCACGATGAGGTCCTTTAGGTCGTCCCCGGTCCATTCGGCCACCGTGACGTGCTGGACGAACTCCCCCTGGGCCGGAGTCGGCTTGTCCACGTCCACAAGGCAGGCCGGGGCTCGGAACAGGGGCCGTGGGTAGGCCGCTTCGGTGGGGTGGGACGCGAGGATCAGGAGCGCGAAGGAGACTAGGCTGGCTGTGGTACGGAGGGGGCGCACGTTCGTTCTCCGGGTGTGTTGGGGTCTCCTGACCTGAGGGCGGGCACGATATCCCTAACGCGCAAGTCCCCACGGATTCGGCTCACGGCTTCTCGCCCGGCCGTCACCCAACTCATGATGTAGACTCGTGGACCATGCTCCTCCAACCCGGTGCACGACTCGGCGCCTATGAAATCCTGGGCCGGCTGGGCGCCGGCGGCATGGGCGAGGTCTATCGCGCGAAGGACCACCGGCTGGGCCGTGAGGTCGCGGTCAAGGTCCTGCCCGCGGCGGTCGCCTCCTCCGCCGACCGGCTCGCCCGCTTCGAGCGCGAAGCGCGCGCGGTCGCGGCGCTCAACCATCCCAACGTCGTCACGCTCCACTCCGTCGAGGACGAAAGCGGCGTCCGCTTTCTCACGATGGAGCTGGTGGATGGCCACGTCCTCTCCGACCTGGTCACGCCGGATGGACTCCCCCTGCCGCGGCTCTTGGACGTCGCGATCCCCCTGACCGACGCCCTCGTCGCAGCGCACGAGCGCGGGATCGTCCACCGGGACCTGAAGCCCGCGAACGTGATGATCACGCGCGAGGGGCGTGTGAAGGTGCTGGACTTCGGACTGGCCAAGGTCGGCGCCGCCGGCGCGATGACGGCCGATCCGGACGCCGCCCGAGCGGCGGAGTCCGAGTGGTCCACCATCGAAGCCTCGGCCCCGCCCCTCGAAACCAGAGCGGGGAAGGTCCTGGGAACGGTCCCCTACATGTCGCCGGAGCAGATCCGCGGCGAGGCGGTGGACGCGCGCTCCGATCTCTTCGCGCTCGGCATCATCCTCTACGAGCTGGCCACGGGAGCCCGCCCCTTCACCGGACCGACCCTGGGCGTGATCAGCTCCTCGATCCTTCGCGACGATCCCGCTCCGGCCGGCACGGTCCGGGCCGACATGCCACCCGATCTCGACCGGATCATCACGCGCTGCCTGGAGAAGAATCCACGCGATCGCGTGCAGACGGCGCTGGACGTCGCGAACGAGCTGCGCCGCGTCAAACGCTCCGTCGAGCCCGGCCGGCCACGGGAGCGCGACTCGGGAGCGATCGCCTCGATCGCGGTCCTCCCCTTCGTCAACCGCGGCCGTGACGAGGAGGACGAGTACTTCTCGGACGGCCTCGCCGACGAGCTGCTCCACATGCTGGCCAAGATCCGCGGCTTGCGCGTCGTGGCCCGAACCTCGTCCTTCCACTTCAAGGGATCGAAGGACGATGCGGCGACCATCGGGCGAAAGCTGAACGTCGCCACGCTTCTCGAGGGAACGGTCCGCAAGGCGGGGACCCGGATGCGCATCGCCGTGCAGCTGGTGCGGGTCTCCGACAGCTCGCCTCTCTGGTCCGAGATCTACGACCGGACCCTGGACGACATCTTCGCGGTGCAGGACGACATCGCCCACTCGGTGGTGAAGGAGCTGCGCGCGACCCTCCTGGGCGAGGATGCCGATTCGAGGACGAGCGGGGAGGTGCGCGCCGAGGTGGCTCGCGCGGCGAAGGGGCGCACCGCGAACTCCGAGGCGCACCGGCTCTACCTGCAAGGGCGCCATCTGATCGACCGCTTCACCCGCGAGGACACGGCCAGCGGGATCGAATACCTGAAGCAGGCGCTGTCGCTGGATCCCGACTTCGCCCGCGCGTGGGCGGAGCTGGGCCGCGGCTACGCATCGGAGGCCAACGTCGGCTGGGTTCCGGTCGGCGAGGGTTACGCGCTCGCCCGGAAGGCCGTGGAGCGGGCGCTGTCGCTGGAGCCGGACCTGGCGGAAGGACACGCCACGCTCGGGTCGATCCAGATGCTGTACGACTGGGACTGGGCGGGCGCGGAGGCGTCCTACCGAAGGGCGCTGGAGCTGGCGCCGGGGAATGCCGGCGTGCTGCACCGTTCGAGCGTGCTCGCCTTGAGCCGCGGCCGCCCCGAGCAGACGCTGGAGCTCTACCGCCGCGCCATCGAGCAGGATCCGCTCAGCTCGGCCACCTACAACAACTACGGACATGCGCTGCACATGGTGGGCCGGGCGGAGGAGGCCGAAGCGGCGTATCGAAAGGCGCTGGAGCTCGCGCCGCAGCGCGTCGCGACGCGGGCGCTCCTCTCCCTGGCCCTGCTGGACCGGGGCCGAGGAGGCGAGGCGCTGGCCGAGGCCGCCCTCGAGCCCGAGACGGCGTTTCGTCTCTGGGCGCTGACGATCATCCACCATACCCTGGGCCGGGAGGCCGAATCGGTCGCGGCGCTCCGCGAGCTCATCGAGAAGCGGGCGGACGGATGGGCCTATCAGATCGCCGAAGCCTGCGCCGCGCGCGGCGAGGCGGACGCGGCCTTCGCGTGGCTGGATCGCGCGCACGCCCAGCGCGACGGCGGCCTCTCCGACGCCCGGGCGAGCGCGCGGCTTCGAGCGCTGCACGGGGACCCGCGTTGGAAGGCGTTCGCGGAGAAGATGCGCCTCGACGCCGATCCCGCTCCGGCGAGCGCCTAGATTCGATGCCGTCCCCCGTCTCGGATCGCTTCCTGTCCCATCTCGGCGTGCCGCGCGAGGCGCCGACGCTCGACTACCTGCACCGGATCATCCGCGCCCATCAGCTCCGCGTGCCGTTCGAAACCCTGACCAAGCTGACGGACTACGAGCCAGGGCTGCGGCGGGGGGACTTCATGCCGCCCATGGAGGAGTACGTCGAGCGGATCGTCATGCGCGGCGCGGGCGGGCTATGCTGGACGCTGGCGCGCGGCCTGCGATCACTGCTTGCGGATCTTGGATTCGACGCGGCCTTCCTGTACATGGACCCTGGCCACTGCTGTGTGCGGGTCGACCTGCCCGAAGGGCCGTATTACGCGGACGTGGGATACGCGGCGCCGCTGTTCCGCGCCTATCCCCTCTTCGAGTCCTTCTCGCTCGACACCCACCGCGAGCAGTTCGAATACGAAGTCCGCGAGGATGGCATTCACGTGACCCGCAATCCCGGCCCGACCAAGAAGCTCGACCCTGCGCCCCGGCGGTGGGAGGAGCTGCGGTCGTATGTCGATTCCGCCAACGACTGGTCCGCGCCTCTGAGCTTCCTGCACCGGATGTCCTATGGCCGCGACGTGGGCGGCGTGTACACGGCCCTTCGCGACGGAGTCCTCACGCGCTATGTGCCGGGCGGGCCCGAGAAGACCGAGATCCTCGAGGAAGATGCGCCGACGGTGCTCGCCGACGTCTTCGGCGCCGACCCGCAACTGTACCGGGAGGCCCTCCAGGTGCGTCGCCGCTACCTGCCTGAGTCCAAGGCTTCTCCCCCATAGCTATTGGCCCCGCCTGCCCGAGAGCAGTGCTGAGGAGCTATCGGAGGAACGCCACTTTGGAGGAAGCGGTTCGTCCGCCTTGGGAGAGACGGACGATGTAGATGCCGGACGCGGGGGGGCGAGACACGCCGAGCGTTACGATATGGCGGCCCTGGCCCAGTACGTTCACCGAGTCGAGCCGGCGCCCCCGCATGTCAAAGAGCTCCACCCTCGCGGGCTCCGTGGAAGGCAGCGTCATGGAGAGGGAAAGGTTCTGTCGAACGGGGTTTCCGGCCGCGGGCGCCACCCGCAGGGAAAAGAGTGGAGTCTCGACCTCCACCTCACCATACAGATGATCCGCACCCTGGAAGGTCGTTCCTACGCGGTACCCGTAGCGCTGCCCCGCTGAAACCCCTCGGTCTTCGAGACGGACCGTGCCTTCGGCACCGATCGCGACC
>DASQJL010000041.1 GCA_035631035.1 Candidatus Binatia bacterium
GCGACGCGGCTCCATCGTTCCAGAAGCGCCGCTCGAACGAGCCGCGCCCGCGCTGGTACAGGGCCTCCCAGCGCGTCGAGATCTCCGACCCCGCGCGCAGCGCGTTCAGCCAGAGGGCCTGGACCTCGACCGCTTTCCCGATGCGCGGCGCGACGGCCCCGCACGCCTTGTCCATCCAGGTGACGCGAGCGTTCGGCTCGCCCGCGGCCAACAGCCCGTCCTCGTCCATGCGGATCCGGTAGCTCGTTCCCTCGACGTACCAGGGGAGGATCGCCTCGATGGCGCCGCGGAGGGTGTTGCGCTCCGCCGCCGAGAGTCGTCGCCGGCCTTCGGCCGAGGCGCGCAGCAGCTCGTGCGCGGCGACGATGAACCAGAGCGGCGCGTCCACCGAGTCGTACCGCGGCTGGGCGGCGCCTTCGGGGAAGGTCGTGGGGAAGAGCCCACGGGCGAGCGTCGGAACCCAGGGGAGCAGGATCCGCTTCGCGTCGTCGAGCCGTCCCGTCGCGATGCAGAGCCCGCGGACCGCGGCGAACGTCTCGCGGCTGGAGGCGCGCGTTCGCGGGTATCCCGCCGCGACCGCCGTTCCGCTCCCGCCCCGGACGACGTACGACTCGGCGGCGCGAAGAAGCGGCGTCGGGAAGTCCGCGCGCGCGGCGCGCTCGCTCTCGCGCAGCGCTTCCAGCGCCCCCTCGGGATCGCCGCTCGTGGGCCCCACGAACCCGGGCAGTCCCGCGGCCCGCGCGGCGGCGTGCGCTTCCATGGCGCGGAGCCCCTCGGCGGTCGTGAGCACGAGCACCGCCTCGCCGCGGCTCAGGTCGAACCGGAACGCGCCGGGGGAGTGCAGGTCCTCGACGTGGTCGCGTCCGGCGGCGCGATCGGCCTCGTAGAGGAAGTTCTTGTACCAGAAGGGATGGTGTCCGTAATGGCCGTTCGACCCCGCGAGGATCGCCGGGAGACTCTCGTAGGGGCGCCACTCGACCGACGTGTCGCAGCAGACCGCCTCGGCCCGGAAGTGGGGGTTCTCGTGGTGGAGCGCGCGCGCCTCGCGTCCGGAGATCAGCGGCCGGACCATGAGCTGCACGCCGGCCGCGCCGCCGTCCACCACGCTCCAGGTGAGGATGACCCCCGCGGCGCCGCTCACCGTGAAGAGCTGCTGCTCGATGCGGGTGCCGTCCTCCAGGCGAAAGACCCACGTGGGCCACGGATCGGCGGTGAACGACTCGATGCGGCGATGTCCGTCGGGATGAACGACGTCGGGCGCGTAGCGGTGCGAGGTCAGGTCGAAGATGCCGCGCGGGGTGGTGACCCGCGCGTCGAGCCCGTTGACCAGGACCACGGGGCCGCCCTGCGGGCGCGCCGCGAGCAGCAGCGCGTGCGAGCGCCGGGTGCGGATGCCGGAGACCGTGCCCGAGGCGTAGCCTCCCAGCCCATCCGCTTCCAGCCATTCCGCGTAGGGAGGGGGAATGGCCGAGGGCTCGGAGGACGCGCGAGGCGGCGGAAGGGTCTGCGTCGCGCCCTGCGGGGCGCTCTTCGGCCGCGATGGAGGCGAAGGACGGTGCGCCGCATGCTGCGGTCGCTTCTTCGAGGGCACGATGGACTCCCCTGCGGCCGACGTGACGCTCACGACCGGAACGAACCGATACTACTCCGATCCGGTTCCCAGGGAAGACCCTCTCTCGCGAGTGGAGTATAGTTTCCGCGTGAGCAAGAACCGTGCTGTGCGTTTCGCGATGGTTATCGCGGCGGCCCTGGGTCTTGGAGCGGGTACGCGTGCCGAAGCGGCACTCCCCCCGTCAGCCCAGTCGGCCGTGATGAGCTACGCGGAAGAGCTGGCGCGCGTCGAGAACGCCAAGGGGCGGGTCTCGCTGGAGCCGCTCTTCCTCAAGGCCTACGCGCTCCGCCACGACCTGGTGGATCCGGCCTCCTCCGGCGCGCCCTCGCCGGTGGAGGCGCTCAGCGACGCCGAGTTCGTCACGACGCAGGGACACCTTCGCGGCGTGCTCGTGAACCGGGAGGAGGCGGTGTTCGCCGTGCCGGACGCCGCGTTCTTCGAGAAGCTGGGAGAGCGGAAGGGTCGGACCGAGGACCGGCTTCTCTTACGTCTATACCATCGGACGTACGAGAACGGGGCATGGCCCGTCTACGTGCGGCAGCAGACCGACGCGACCGGCTGCACCGATTTCGGTCCCGGCAATCTCACGAAACTGTACGGCGAATGGACCCACTATCAGACGCTCCACCCGGACCGGTACCGCGCCGTCGTGGACGCCGAGATCGAGCGGATCGCCGACGAGCTGACGCATGCCGAGTGCGCCTGCGGTCCCTCGGGGTCGGTCCAGTCGGAGCTTCGCTACTTCGTGCACCGCCACCCCGGAAGCCCGATCGCCCCGGCCGTGCGCGAGCGGCTGAACGAGCTGCTGCACGGAAAGTCCAGGATCCGCTTCAACTGCGTGTCCGGGTAGCCCGGCCCCGCCCTGCAGCCCGAGCCGGCCTCGTGCGGAGCTCCCGCAGGGCTAGTCGGCAGGAGCCCCCGCCGCCTCGCGATCCGCCAGCCAGAGCAACGTTCCCTTCCTTGGATGAAGCCGCTCCGCCGGCAATAGCGGCGGCGTGTGCGGTCCGCGCCTAACGCGGCGCAGCGCCGGAGCTTTCTCGCGCCCCGCGACAAGCACGATCACGTGCGCGGCGTTATTCAGCACCGGCAGGGTCAGGGTGATCCGCCAGGTCTGGGTCGTGTCCACCCAGTTGCCCATCACCAGCCGCTTCTCCTCGTCCAGGGCCTCGGTGCCCGGGAAGATGGAGGCCACGTGCCCGTCCGTGCCCATTCCCAGGAGGATCAGGTCGAAGCGCGGCACGTCGTCGGGCCCCAGGTGGAGGGCCTCGATCAGGCGCGCCTCGTACCGGCTCGCCGCCTCGCGCGCGTCGGGGATCGCCGAGGGAACGGGGTAGACGTTCTCGGGCGGAATCGGCACGCGCTCGATCATGGCGTCGTTCGCCATGCGGTAGTTGTTCTGCGGGTCGTCGGGAGGGACGTGCCGCTCGTCGCCCCAGAAGAGGTGCACGCGCGTCCAGTCCAGCGGCCCGCCGGGCGCTTCCTTCCAGATCTCCGCGATCCGCTCGTACGTCGCCCGTGGGGTGCTGCCGCCCGAAAGGGCGACGTTGAAACGCCCTCGCGCGCGGATCGCCTCGGCCGCGAGGCGCAGGAATTCCTGGCTCGAGGTCCAGGCCAGGGCCGGCGGATCGGATACGACGCGCAACTCGCTCATGGGACTCCCTCGACCGTGGACAACGGCTTCGCCGGGGCGCAGTCTACGGCAGGGAGGGCATCCATCCCATGATCGAAATCCAGGGCCTGGTCCGCCGCTACGGAGCGCTCGAAGCCGTCTCCGGCCTGTCGCTCTCCATCCCCGCCGGCCAGGTGTTCGGCCTCCTCGGCCCCAACGGAGCAGGCAAGTCCACGACGCTCCGCGTCCTCGCCACGCTGATCCGCCCCACCGAGGGGCTGGTCAGGATCAGCGGGTTCGACGTGGTCGCCCGTGCCGACGACGTACGCGCCATCATCGGCTACGTGCCCGAGGGTGCCGAGCTCTACGACGCGCTGACCGGATTCGAGTTTCTCGAGCTGGTCGCCGATCTCCATCGCCTGCCGCGCGACGTGGCGGAGGCGAGGCGGCGGGAGCTGCTCGAATCGTTCGAACTCTGGGACGACGCCGGACGCGCCATCGGCGAGTACTCGAAGGGAATGAAGCAGAAGCTCCTGA
>DASQJL010000042.1 GCA_035631035.1 Candidatus Binatia bacterium
CGGGTGATCATCCGGGCGGCGCGTGTGGGCTCGTATCGGGTCGTGGTCGGAGCCGCGGACGCTTCCGGCGAGATCACGGATACGTTCCTGGTGACCATTGAGGATCACGCGATCCACCATGCTCCCCGGTTCGAATCCATCTCGAACCTCACCGTGGATCAGGGCGCGAGGGCGAGCGAAACGCTCGTAGCGACGGACGCCGACGGCGACGATCTTCGAATCGAGCTCGTTCGCGGCCCGCGCTATGTCGGGCTCGGTTCGCCGCGGTACACGCCGGGGAGGGCGGAGCGCGACATCGGCGCAACCCCGGGAGGCATGGACGTGAGCGGCACGGCGCTCGTCCGGTGCACCGATGGGCTTATCGAAACCCAGGACTCGCTGCAGGTGGTCGTCAACGACGTCAACTTCGCTCCGAGGTTCGAGTGGCGTCCCAGCTCGGAATCGTGCGCGGCGCAGGGCGAGAACGGCTGGGTCGACCTTCCGTTCTTCGATGCCGACGGGGACTCCATGGCCCTGAGTACGGAGGGCCTTCCGCCGTGGGCTCGCGCGGAATGCTTCACGTTTCCCCGCATTCCGTTGGGCTACGTGTCCCTGTATCTGCAGCCGCAGCGTGCGGACAGCCTGGGCCGATATCCGGTACGGGTGCGGATCCTCGACCCGGCCGGTCGGTCTGCCGAAGCCTCCGTAACGATCGTGCTGGAGCCGCCTGGAAGTTGCGGCGGAAATGAGCCTCCGGTCTGTCCGATCTGCGCATCGTCCCCGTTGCCACCGACCGCGGTGGTGGGGGGCCCCTACAAGGGCGTGGCCGGAGTCCCGATTTCGTTCGACGGCAGGCAGTCGCATTCGGACGGCGCGATCCAATACCGCTGGGATTTCGGAGACGGTGCGAAGGCATCAGGTCCCAACCCCACCCATGTGTACTCGAGCGGCGGGGACTTCCGTGTCCTGTTGAGTGTTTGGAATCCGGGAGGCGTGAGCAGCGATTCGGCTCTGGTTCGGGTGGCCGCCGGGTACCCGGTGCGTGCCTTCCTGAGCCCGGCGGGCCGGCCGCTCGTGTCCGTTGCCGGCAACGAGCGATTCCCCGTCTTCGTCGAATCCCCCGAGAGCACGTATACCGCGCAGGAGATCGATCCGGCCTCCATCGTCGTCGGACGATCCGAGACGTTCCCGGGAGCAGGTGTCGTGAACGGGCGCGACGCCCGTCTGGGTGATTCGGACAAGAACGGCGTGCCGGATCTCGAAGTCGCCTTGTCGGGCGATGCGCTGCGCTCCTTGGTCGCATCCGCAAGCGGGAGGAGCGAACTGGACCTGAACGTCGAGGGACGGCTCACGGGCGGGGGTCACCTGGTTGGCAGCCTGCGGCTGACCGCTCTGGGGACGCCGGCGAAGTCCGGTCGCGCGGTCGTCGGGCCCAACCCGATGAATCCCGCGGGCACGTTCTACTTCGACGTGCCCCGGAGCGGGCCTGTGAGCGTTCGAATCTACGAGGTGGGCGGGCGGCTCGTGCGCACCCTGGTGGATGCCACCGTGCCGGCCGGTCCGATGACGGTTTCGTTCAACGGCCGCGACGGGAAGGGACGGGAGCTGGCGACCGGGATCTACTTCTATCGTATCGAAACAACGGGAGGGCGCCAGGTAGGACGGATTTCACTTCTCAAGTGAGATAAGGCGGCCCCGAACGGCAGAGGGTCAGCGCTCCCAGACGGGAGCCCAGTCGTCGGTGCGGATCAGGGTGCCGGCGACGATGCCGAGCACCAATCCTGAGCCGGCGCCGGCCGCCCCGTAGATGACCGTGGCGACCCATTGATCCCGGCCATTCTCCTCGGAGGTGCTGATCAGCGCTCCGATGCCGGCGCCCAGGACCAGCCCCAGGAACGCTCCGGCGAGCGTGTGGCCGTGACTGCCGGAGCGGCGGTCGAGACCCTCGATCGCCTTGAACTCCAGACGGGATTCGTGACGCAGCCGCCTGTCAGATGCGAGATACAGCGTCTCCGGCGTGGCCGCGAGGAAGCGGGCGCGGAAGGAATCGTCGGAGCGCAGTCGGACGCGGATGGGATCGCCGCGCTGGAGGTCCATGAACGGGGAAGAGGTTCGGAGCACGGTCTCCGGGTCCTCGGCCCGTGCGAGGGTCGCGAGACCACAAAAGAGAACGAGCCCCAATCCGGCGCAGATCAGGGCTCGCGTCCAAACGAATATGGGCACCGCTACCGGGCGACCTTGACGGGATACGCCTCCAGCGCGCCCTTGAGGATTTCCATCGCCTTCCGCAGCGCGCCCTCCTCGAGCACGTACGCGAAGCGGATCTCGTTCTTGCCCCGGCCGGGCGTGGCGTAGAAGCCGTCGCCGGGCGCGACCATGACGGTCGCCTTGTCCTTCCGGTAATTCTGAAGTAACCAGATCACGAACTCCTCGGCGTCCGGAACGGGGAGCTCGGCCATCAGGTAGAAGGCGCCCTCGGGCTTGCGCGCGAACGCGCCGGGGATGTGCGACAGCCCCTCCATCACCAGGTCGCGGCGCTTCTTGAACTCGGCCACGACGCCGTCCGTGTAGGACTTCGGCACCTGGTCGATCACGGCGGCGGCGTACTGCCCGATGCTCGGCGGGGACAGGCGCGCCTGCGCGAACTTCAAGCAGGCGTCGCGCACGCCGGCATTCTTGGAGACCAGCGTCCCCACGCGGGCCCCGCACATGTTGAGCCGCTTGGAGATCGAATCCACCAGCACCACGCGTTCCGCGGCCTTGGCGCGCGTCATCGGCGACTCGTGCCGGGCGCCGTCGTAGATGAACTCGCGATAGGCCTCGTCGGTGATGATCCAGAGGTCGTGCTTCATCGCGAGGTCGACGATGGCGTCGATCTCGGCCGCGGTGTAGGCCGTGCCGGTCGGGTTCGACGGCGCGCAGATCAGGATGCCGCGGGTCTTGGGCCCGATGGCCCGCTCGATCGCCTCGACCGGCGGCAGGTGGTAGCCGGTGCGGCCGTCGCAGGGGATCGGCTTCACGCCGACGCCTGCGACCAGCGCCATGGTCGCGTAGTTCGTGTAGAACGGCTCGAAGACGATGCACTCTTCACCCGGCTCGAAGAGCGCCCAGAACGCGAACTGGAGCGCCTCACTCCCGCCCACGGTGGTAAGCACCTCGGCCGGGGAGACGTCGAGTCCGACGCTCTTGTAGTAGCGCGACATCCCTTCGCGGAATTCGGGAATGCCGGGCGACGGTGCGTACGGCACGTACTTCCCGGGGTAGTTCCGGATCCGCTCCATCACGATCTCCGGCGTGGGGAGATCGGGCTGGCCGATGTTCAGCTGGTAGACTTTCACGCCCTGGCGCGTGGCCTCCTCCGCGTACGGCGCGAGCCGCCGGATGGGGGAAGCCTGCGCGTCGCGGCCCCGTGTCGAAATCTTCATGTCCGCCCTCCTCGTTTCGTCCGCCCAGCGCCCGCGCGCGCCTTGGTCTTGGTTCGCTTGCTCTTGGACCGTTCGCCGGCCGCGCCGCCGGCCCCTTCGAGGATCGCGGCGATCAGCGCCGCCGTCTGCTCCAGATCGGTCGCGTGGACCAGCGATCCGACGCCTCCCGTCCGTCGCGCGGGGATCGCGATGACCGCGGTCGGGACGCCGCTCCGGGCCGCGCGCACGGCGCGGGCGTCGCTTCCCTCCCCCTCGCGGATCAGGTACTGGAGCGGGACGCGCGCGGCGCGCGCCGCCTTGCGGACCCGCTCCAGCATCTCCGGGTGCGCCAGGAATCCCTGCTCCTTGAGCGTGACGCAGGGTCCCTTGCCGAGCGAGAAGCCGCTGGTCTCCTTGGGCTCACCCAGGTGCGCCACGTCCACGACGACCGCCATCTCGGGGTCGATCCCGAAGGTGCCGGTCGTGGCGCCGCGGGCGCCCAGGTCCGATTGCGCCGTGAAGACCGCATGCACATCGTAACGCACCCGCCGGGCGCGCGTGAGGGCGTGGACCAGCGCGGCGCAGCCGGCACGGTCGTCGAGGTTGGCCGAGCACCAGTAGTCGCCGAGGCGCGCTGGCCGGTCGTCGATGGCGGCCACGTCGCCCACGTCGAGCGGGCGGCTCCCATTCGCGCGCGTCGCGCGACGCCCGGCGGCCCTGCCGACTCCGGTCTCGACCAGAAGCTGGTCCATCTCGGGGTCGGCGCCCTCCTTCCGGTCCCAGCTCACGATCGCGGCGCGGCCGTCCTCGAAGCGGAGCGGCGCGCCCACCAGCTCGGCCGGCCTCCGGCCGCCCAGGATCGACAGGCGCGCCTGTCCCGTCTCGCCGTCGAGCCTCGTGACGATGATCCCGGGCGCGTCCATGTGCGCGGCGAGCAGGAGCCGCGGCCCCTCGCCGGCGCGGTGCAGATGCAGATTCCCGATCGCGTCCTCCTCCCACGTTCCGGCGCCGCGCAACAGGCGCCGCAGCACGGAGCGGACCGCGGACTCACGGCCCGGAGGTCCATAGGCGGCGAGCAGCGGCTGGAGCAGGGAATCCAGGGCCGCGGCGGATTTCAGGGAAGCGGGGCTCATGATTCCGACCACTCCTTTCCGATCGCGCGCAGGGCGTGCCAGACGAGCTCCACCGTGCGCCGGGCGTCGCGCACGTCGAGGTATGCGGCGGGCGCATGGATGTAACGGCAGGGAACCGAGACGACCGCCGAGGGAACGCCGGCCCCGGAGAGCGCGATCCTTCCCGCGTCGGTGCCGCCGATGCCGGGCCGCTTCCACTGGGTCGGGATGCGCCGCTCCGCCGCCGTGCGGCGAAGCAGGTCGACCAGCCGCGCGTCGGCCATGAGGCTCCGGTCGTGCACGGTCAGCGTGGGTCCACCCCCCATGCGCGGGGCGCTCTCCTCGGGGCCGGCGCCGGGCGTCTCGCCGGACGCGGTGCCTTCGAGCACGATCGCCAAGTCGGGCGCGACCCGGCGCGCCGCGGCCGTGGCGCCGCGCAGGCCGACCTCCTCCTGGACCGACCAGACCGCGGTCACCGGGACCGGGGGCCGCTCCTGGACCAGGCTCGCGAGCACCGCGCACCCCGCGCGGTCGTCGAAGGCCTTCCCCTTGCGAACCGACCCCCAGGCCTCGTAGGTGGTGTCGAACACGGCGGTGTCGCCGATCGCGACGTGCCGCATCGCGTCCTCGCGCGACGAGGCGCCGATGTCGATGTAGAGGTCGTCGGCCGCGATGACCTTGTCCTCCTCGGTATGCGACACCAGATGGGGGGGCAGGATTCCGGTCACGCCGCGAACGCCGGCGCCGCCCACCCGGAACACCTGTCCCACGAGGACGCGCGGGTCGATGCCGCCCGCGCGCCGGAAGCGGAGGCGGCCTTCCTTCTCGATGGCGGTGATCATGAAGCCCACTTCGTCCATGTGGGCGCAGAGCATCACGTGGGGAAGACGTCCCTTCCGGGCCGAGCCGTTCGTCCGCGCGTTTCCGTTCCGGACGCCGGCGCCCTCGACCCCGATGCGCGCGACGAGGCTGCCCATCGCGTCCACCTCGAGCGTGTCCACCCGGTCGCGCACGGCGGCCGCGACGATCTCGCGCACGCGATGCTCGTCGCCGCTCACGCCGGCCGCGTTGGAGAGCGATTCCAGGAAGTCCTCGCGGAAGGCCGGGGCCGCGCCGCGAGCGCCGTTCGCGCTCACTTGAGCACCTCGGTCACGCTCCAGTCGGACGCCAATCCGGCGACGTAGCCGGCGAGGAGACGCGCGCACGCGTCCACATCGCGAGGCTCCACCGTCTCGACGCCGCTGTGCATGTAGCGGCAGGGAATGCCGAGCACCGCGGTGGGGATCCCCTCCCGCGCGATCTGGATGTCCATGGCGTCGGTGCCCGACGAGGCGGGATAGGCCTCGACGTGATAGGGGATCTTGAGCGAGCGCGCCGTGGCGCGGAGCCCCTCGAAGACGCGAGGATGCACGTTCGAGCCCACGGTGAGGCCGGGGCCGCCGCCGAGCGGGATCGTGTCCGCCTCGCGGGCGCCGAGCATGTCGCCGTGGCTCACGTCGATCGCGATGCCGAGCCTCGGGTCCACGCGCTCGGTCGCGGTGCGGGCGCCCAGGAACACGGTGCCGAACTCCTCTTCGATGGTGGCCACGCCGACCACGTCCCATTCCGGGCGGCGGTCGCGCAGCAGCTCGAGCGTCCGGATCACGACGACGACGCCCGCGCGGTCGTCCATGCCGGGGGAAGCGATCCTCCCGTTCAGGAGATCCACGGGCGGCTGGCGCAGCGTGACCATGGTGCCGATCGGGACGCGCCGCCGCACCTCGGCCTCGGGGCGTCCCGTATCCAGGTAGAGCTCGTGCAGCGGCACCACCTTCTCCGACTCGCCGCGCGCCTGGAGATGGGGCGGCTTGGTTCCGAAGAGCGCCGGCATCGGCGGCTTGGAGTGCACCATCACCTCCTTGCCGGGCAGCGTGCGCGGATCGAAGCCGCCGACCGAGGTGACGCGGAGAAAACCCCCCTTCTCGATCCGCTTCACGAGGAACCCGATCCGGTCCATGTGGGCGGCGAGAAGCGCGCGCGGCCGCGGCGTTTCGCCCGTGCCGTCGATCCACCCGTAGACGTTCCCGATCGGATCGCGCGTCACGCGATCGGCGAACTGGCCGAAGACGCGCGCGATCTCCGGGGCGGCGGCGTGCTCGTGTCCGGGAACGCCGGGGAGCGACGTGATGTGCCGGAGCCAGTCGGCCGTGGATCCGTGGCGCACATCGATCGCGGTGGGCATAGAAGCCAGAATTTAGTCCACCCCTCCCATGCAGGCAACGTAAACTCCGCGCCCACATGGACCGTCTGCGGATCGCCGTGGCGCTCCCGCATCTCGGGGTCTACGGCGGCGTCCGCCGTTTCCTCGAGCTGGGCCGGGTCTGGTCGGAGCGGGGGCACGAGGTCGCCCTGGCCACGCCCCCCGGCGCGCGGGAGGCCGCCCCGTGGCTTCCGTTTCCGGGCCGCGTCACCTCGCTGGAGGCGCTGCCGGCCGAGCGCTGGGACGTCCTCCTCTCGCCCGACCCGCGGCTCTTTCAGGAAGTCCGGCTACCGGGCGCCTTGCGCGTCTTCTACGCGGTGCTCGAATGGGCGCCCGGCGCGATCCACGCGTGGCGTGGCGCCGACCTCGTGCTCGCCAATTCCGAGGGGATGGCGCGCCACCTCCGCCGCAGGCGCGTCCGCGCCGTGCACGCGCCGGGGGGCGTGAACTTCGCGACGTTCCATCCTCCCGCGGAGGATCCGCGACCGAGGGGTCCCGTGGACGAGCCGGTGCGGGCGCTGGTCTACGGGAGGCTCTCGCGGCGGCGCAAGGGGACGCTGGCCGCGGCGCAGGCCGTGGACCGCGCGGCGCGGCGGACCGGCGTGCGCGTGTCGCTCACGCTCTTCGACGCGCCCCCCTCGGGAGCCGCCCCGCCGAGCGAGCCGCTGCCGATTTCGGTGCCGCACCGCTGGGTCCTCCACCCCTCCCAGGAGACGCTGGTCGCGCTGTACGGCGAGGCCGATCTCTTCGTGAGCGCGGAGCGCCGCGCGGGGTGGTGCAACACGGCGGCGGAAGCGATGGCCTGCGGCGCGGCGGTGGTCTGCACGCGGAGCGGCACGCTCGACTTCGCGCGACACGGCGACACGGCTCTCGTCTCGCGATTTCCGTGGAGCTGGACGCTGGCGCGTCACGCCGAGGCCCTGCTGCGCGATCCGGAGCGGCGCGGGGCGATCGCCGCGCGCGGGCGGGCGCGCATCGCGGAGTTTCCCTGGGAGCGCACCGCGGCGATCATCGAGACGGCGATTCTGGACCGCCTGGGCACCGGCCGCGGACATCGTGACGGAGCCCCGGAGGAGGGACGATGAGCGTCGGACGACGGCTGGCGATGGGATCGGGGATGGCGGTCGTGATCCTCTCGGCCTATCCGAGGCGTCTCGCGGCGGAGCGCGCCGCCCGCGCCCTCGTGCGCGAAGGCCTCCTTGCCTGTGCCACGGTGACGCCCGGGGCGCGCGCCTTCTATCGCTGGAAGGGGAAGGACCGAGCCGCATCGACCACGCTCCTCTGGGGAAAGACGACCCGCGCCAAGGCAAGTGCCGCGGTGCGCGCCATCCACGAGAGTCATCCCGACGAGGTGCCGGAGATCCTGATCCTTCCGGTCGTGGGCGGACACGAACCCTACCTCGCCTGGGTTGAGAGCGAGGTGAAGGGGCCATGACCCCCGCGCGCAGGCCGCCTCCCGCCCGCCCGGTTCGACGCGGGCGCGACGAGGCCGGAGAGCTTCTCTTCCACAACGGACGCCTCGTCGACGCGCGACGTGCCGCCCGGCTTCCCGCGCCCGGACACGCGCGTCCGCTCCCGCGCGGCGGCGGAGAAGCCGTCTGGGTGCGGGGCGGCAGGATCGAGGCGGTCGGAACCTACGGCGCGCTCCGACGGCGCGCGGGCCGCTCGGCGCGCGGCATCGATCTCCGGGGCGGCACGCTCACTCCCGGCTTCACCGACGCCCACATCCATCTCATCACCTGGCGGCGCGCGCTGGACGAGCCGTGGCTGGAGGCGCAGACGCCCGAGGCGGTCGAGCGGGCGGTGGCGGCGCGCCTCGCCGAGGCCGGGGCACAGGAATGGATCCTGGTGCGCGGCTGGGTGCCTCGGGAGTGGCCCGCGGAGCGCCGGCGGCGCGCGATGCTCGACCGGCTCGCGCCCGGCCGCCCGCTCGTGCTCCAGGCGGTGGACGGGCACTCGGTCTGGGCGAATGGGGAGGCGCTGACCCGCGCCGGGATCGACGGAAGCACGCCCGATCCCTCCGGCGGGCGGATCGAGCGGGACGCCTCGGGAGGTCTCACCGGCATCCTCGTCGAGGCCGCCGACCGCCCGGTGCGCTCGGCGGTCGTGCATGGAGAGGACCCGGCCGTGACGCTGGGGCGGGCCCTGGCGCGCGCCCGCGCGCTCGGCATCACCAGCGCGCACGACTTCGACCGCTCGGCCACCTGGCGCGCGGCCCAGGATCTGGAGCGCAAGGGTTCGCTCGGGTTCCGGCTCCTGCTTTCGATCCCGCTCATCGCGCTCGACCAGGCGCTCGCGCTGGGTCTCCGGAGCGGCTTCGGGACCGAGCGCCTCCGGATCGGTCCCGTGAAGATGTTCGCCGACGGAACGCTGGGGTCGGCGACGGCGCTCCTCGAGGCGCCCTACGAGGGGTCGACCGATGCGGGGATCGAGGTCACCGATGCCGGCGCGCTGGCCGAGGGCTGCCGGCGGGCCGCCGAGGGCGGCCTCTCCGTCGCCATTCACGCGATCGGAGACCGGGCGGTCCGGCACGCGCTGGACGCCATCGAGACTCCCCTGAACGCCGGCCTCAGCTACCCGCTGCCGCCCCGGATCGAGCACGTCCAGCTCTTGCGATTCGAAGATCTTTCGAGATTTCGTTCCAGCGGTACTCTAGCTTCGGTCCAGCCCATCCACCAGGTGACCGACCGCACCGTCGCACGCGCCAAGTGGGGTGAGCGGACCGGACGTTCGTATGCCTACCGAGCGCTTCTCGGCGCCGGCGCCCCGCTCCTCTTCGGCTCGGACGCGCCGTTCGACCGCGCGGGGCCGCTGCTCGCGATCCAGGCCGCGCTCTCGCGGCGCGAGGCGGGGGAGGCGGACGCGATGTCGTATCATCCGGAGCAGCGGCTCCGGCTGACCCAGGCGCTCCGCGCGCACCTCGAGTCGTCGCACCTGGCCGCGGGGTGGGCGACGCCGCTCGGGAGGATCGAGGCCGGCTACGGAGCCGACCTGGTCCGTTTCGACCAGGATTTATGGTCCGTTCCGACCGATTCCTGGCACCAGGCGAGGGTCACCGGTGTTTGGGTGGGCGGAAGGCCGGAACCTATCGAAAAAATGTAGTTTTACGCGTCTCTCTTCTTGTCCCGGGACATCGTGCGCTGGTAGAATGTTTCTCGCGTCTCCCACCAGTCGTCGTCTCGCCGGGCGGACTCATCCGAAGGCCGCTCTTGAATGAAAACTGAACGTCTCGTCGGGCTCATCTCAGCGCTGCTTCTCGTCGTCGTCGCCGCACGTCCCGCTGCCGCGCAGTACTACGCCTTCGGCAAGAACAAGGTGCAGTACGAATCCTTCCAGTGGCACACGCTCCAGGGCGCCCACGTCGAGATCTACTACTACCCGGAGGAAGAGCCGCTCGCCCGGCTCGCTCTGGTGCTGGCCGAGCAGAGCTACGAGGACCTGACGAAGAAGTTCCAGCACGAGGTCGACCGGCCCGTGCCGATGATCGTCTTCGCCTCCCACCACCACTTCGAGCAGAACAACGTAAGTCCTTTCGTCATGCCCGAAGGCGTCCAGGGCTTCACGGAATACCTGAAGGGCCGCGTGGTCCTGCCCTACACCGGCTCCTACGCCGAATTCCGGCACGTGATCCATCACGAGATGGTGCACGTCTTCCAGTTCTCGATTCTCGACGAGGTCTACAAGAAGCACCGGAAGAGCACCTACCTCGTCCCGCCGCTCTGGTTCTCGGAGGGGCTCGCCGAGTACTGGTCGACCGAGTGGGACGCGCAGGGGACGATGGTCCTCTCCGACATGGTCCTCGAGGGACAGCTTCCGACGATCAACGAGCTCTGGCGCTACAACGGCACCTTCACGATCTACAAGCTGGGACAGTCGATCTGCCAGTACATCGGGGAGACGTACGGGCAGGACGCGCTTCGCCGCCTCTACACCGACGCCTACAAGGACGACCGCTTCGAGAAGCTGATCGGCCGGGTCACTGGCACTTCGGTGCAGAAGGTCTCCGAAGACTGGATCTACGCGATGAAGCGCCGCTACTACCCCGAGGTGAAGGATCACGTCTCGCTCGCTTCGGCCGCCGAGGAGCGCGCCGTCTCGCAGGGGGTCAACCTCAAGCCGGTGGCGGTGCCCGACTCGACGATCCTGGGCGGCTACCGCTACCTCTTCATGTCCGCCCGGAGCGGCTACACGAACATCTACTCGGCTTCGTGGAAGGGGCGCGAGCGCGACGTGAAGTCGGTCGTGCGCGGCCAGCGGACGGCGCAGTTCGAGTCGTTCCACCCCTTCCAGAGCCGGATCGACGCCAACCGGAAGGGCGAGCTGGCCTTCGTCTCCAAGTGGAACGAGGGGGACGCCCTCTTCGTGATGGATCTCGCCACGAAGAAGGTGACGATCAAGAAGCGCTTCGAGGGACTGACGACGCTGGCCTCGCCCGCGTGGTCGCCCGACGGCTCCGCCATCGCGTTCGCCGGGATCACGCCCTCGGGACAATCCGATCTGTATCTCTTCCGTCCGGCCACGGGCGAGCTGCAGCGGCTGACCCATGACGATTACGCCGACGCCGACCCCACCTGGTCGCCCGACGGCAAGACGATCGCGTTCGCCTCGGACCGCACCCGCTACGGCAAGGACGGGCACCAGAACCTGTTCCTCCTCGACGTGGCGAGCGGCGGCGTCCGCTACCTGACCTGCGGCCCCTGGATCGACCAGTCGCCGCGGTGGTCGCCCGACGGGAAGCGGATCGCGTTCGCGTCCGACCGCGACGGCGGCTTCAACCTGTACGCCGTCGACCCGCAGGGAAACGGCGCGCGCCTGACGAAGCTCCTCGGCACCGCGCTCGACCCGGCGTGGACGCCCGACGGCCGTTCGCTTCTCTTCACCGGCTTCCGGAAGCAGGGATTCGGGATCTACCAGCTCCCGGTCGAACCTGCCGCCCTTCCGGGCCCGTCCGCTCCGACGGCGTCGGCGCGCCCCTCGGCCCCGGGGACGTCCGCGAGCCTCGCTCCGGGCGCCATGGTGGCCGCCAATCCCGCTCCCGCGGCCTCCGGCGGCACGGATGCCTCGGCCAAGGCGGATCCCAAGTCCGCGGCCTCTGACGATCCAAAGCCCGCGGTCTCCGCCGACCCGAAGCCCGCGGCCGTGGCGGCCACGACGCCGGCCGCGCCGGCCGATTCCTTCCAGCTCGTGATGGAATCCGCCCCGCCGCAGTGGGGCTGGGACGAGACGCTGGCCCAGGCGACGCAGAAGCCCTCGACCTACGAGCCGCACTACGGGCTGGACCTGGTTTCGGGCGGCCTCTCCTTCACGCCCAGCGAGAACGGCGGCGAAGGGTTCGTGGGAGCCTTCAGCGACCTCCTCGGCAACCGCACCTTCGTCTTCCAGGTGGGGAACACGGCGGAGACGGCGGGGGACATCCTCTCGCGCATGAACGCGGGGGCCTGGTACATCAACCGCCAGCACCGCTGGAACTACGGCGTCGGGATCTTCCACCTCGCCGCCAACTACCGCGACGCCCTCGATCTCGACTACTTCGAGCGGAGGGCCGGCGGCTCGCTGGTCGCCTCCTATCCCTTCTCCCGGTTCAGCCGGGTCGAAGGGACGGCCGAAGCGTTCTACGATCAGAAGGAGCGCGAGGACGGCTCGATGCGCGAAGGGTTCCTCACGAGCCACTCGATCTCGCTCATCCGCGACAACACCCTCTGGTTCGCGACCGGCCCGCGCGACGGCTCCCGCTACAACCTGACCGGCTCGCTCACCACCAACTGGCGCACCGGCCACGCCGAGAACCTGACGCTGAGCGCAGACTACCGGCGCTACCTGCGCGTGAGCCAGTGGACGACGCTGGCGATGCGGGTGCAGGGGCGGGAATCGAACGGGGCCGACCCCGAGCGCTTCGTGATGGGCGGCACGCATTCGCTCCGCGGCTACGGCCGGCGCAGCATCTTCGGAACGAGGATGTACCTGGCCAATCTGGAGTACCGGTTCCCCCTCTTCGATCGCCTCGTGCTGGGGGCTCCGATCCGCGGCCTCGAGCTGCCGGGCGTGGAGGGCGCCGTGTTCGCCGACGCCGGGAACGCGTGGGAGAAGTTCGAGCCGTTCCCGAGCCCGAAGGGCTCCATGGGTTTGAGCCTTCGCATGAGCCTGGGCGGGTATATGGTTCTTCGCTATGACCTCGCCCGCCGCACCGATTTCAAGACCGTCCGACCGGGTTGGGAGAAGGAGTTCTATCTCGGGTTCGACTTCTGACCCGCGCGCGGCCCAGGGAAGGGCGTCCCGGCTCCGCCTCGTTCTCGTCCTTCTGACGCTCCCCGTCGCGCTCGCCGCGGCGGGGAGCGCGCGCGCCGGCTCCACGCTGCTTCCGGAGAGCGCCCGCCCCGATTCCGCGGTCGCGTCGCTCCGCGTCTCGACGAAGCCCGAGGGCCTCGTCGTGCTCGTGGACGGCGTGCGGGTGGGGCGCGCCCCGGTGGGGCCGCTCTGGGTGCCCGCCAAGGCCATCCTCGTCCAGGCCCTCTCCGACGACCCGCGCCGCTTCGAGCCGGGACGCGACACCCAGCTGGTGACGCCCAAGGCGGGGGACGCCCTCGCCGTCACGATCGACCTACGCCCCTCGGTGCTGCTGCGCACCGAGCCCGAACCGGCCGACCTCTTCCTGCGCTCGGGGGGGGATTCGCTCCTCGGAACGACGCCGCTGCGCCTGCTCCCGTCGCGCCTCGAGGGGCGCGAATTCCGGATCGCCGCCCCCGAGCATGCCGACACCCTCCTCGCCGGCGACGCGCTGCTCGCCCTCGCTCCCTCGGGCGGGCCCGCGAGCGTGCGCTTGAGGCGGGTCGCGCCGCATATCCTTCCGGCGGCGCCCAAGGCTCCCCCCGTCTTCCGGCGCCGGTGGTTCCAGCTCGCGATGATCGGAACGGGCGCGGCCCTGACCGGCACGTCGGCGGCGCTCCGGCACCGCGCGGACCAGTGGTACGAGCGTTATCTCCAGTCGTCCGACTCGCGCGAGATCCCGGGGCTCTACGACCGGACCGTGCACTACGACCGTCTCGCGGGGGGGACGCTGGCGTCGGGACAGGTGCTGCTCACCGCGGGAATCTTCCTGCTCGTGACGAGCGCCCATCGGTGACCCGCCCCCGCATTCCAGCCGCGGCGCTCGCCTTCGCGCTGCTCGCGGCCGCGCTCGGCGCCGGCGGCGGATGCGCCCTGCGGGACCGCTCCAATCCGCTCGACCCGAAGAACCGGAGCGGCACGCACGGCCTGCTCGGCGGCTTCAACGCGGTGGCGGGGGACAACGTGGTCCTCCTGCGCTGGACCCCGGTCGCGCAAGCGGGCGTCGAGGGCTATCGCGTCGATCGCTGGCGGCCGGGTGAGCCGCCCCAGCCGCTTCCGGGAGCGTTCTATCCGCCCTACACCACTTCGGCCGAGGACCTCTCGGCGCGGAACGACTCCGCCTACGTCTATCGGGTCGTGGCCCGGTTCGCCTCCGGGGACAGCGTCGCCAGCCTTCCCGACAGCGCGACGCCGGGCACGCGCCGCATCATGGTGCTCGTGGCCGATCTTCCCGGCGTCGCCGGGCTCGCGCCGGACGCGCGGGACATCGTCTACGACGACGTCGCCTCCGAGCCCTACGACGAGATCGACCTCGATTCCACGCGCGGCGTCTTCTGGCTCAGCCAGTACGACCGGGGCGTCATCGCCAGCCGCCGCTTCGAGTCGCTGAGCGGCGGCATCGAGTTCCAGTCCTACCATCCGACCGACATCGCGATCACGACGCAGCGCCCCACGATCTGGGCCGCCCAGCCCGAGCTGTCCCAGGTCTCCCGGCTGCTCGCGGGCGACAGCACGGGGAGCGCGATCTCCGGGGTGGGGCCGGCCCGAGCCGTGGAGTCGAACAGCGCGAACGCGACGCTCTGGATTGGGGCCGACGACGGCGGCCTCTACCACGCGAGCGCGGCGACGCTCGACACGCTCCAGTCCTGGCGCTTCTCCGGGCGGGTGGGCCCGATCGCGGTGGACGTCGCCTCGGACGAGGCCTGGGTCGCGGTCCGCTCGAGCGATCTCTTCGATCTCTACCTCGTCACCGCCGGAAATCCCGTGCCGCTGCGGCTGCGGACGGGACTGCTCAACGTGACCGACATCGAGGTGGAGGCGGCGACCCGAACGGCGTGGGTCAGCGAGCGCGGCGCGCCGCTCGCCGGAAACGGGCGGCTCTCGCGCATTGACCGCGACGGGACGGTGCTCGCGAGGCTCATCGGCATCGAGCCGTACGCGCTCGCGGTCGAGCCTCGGTCGAGCGAGGTCTGGGTGACCGACATCCGCTCCGACCGCCTGATCGAGGTGTCCCCGGCCGGAGCGATCCTCCGGCGCTCGCCCCCGATGGGGGTTCCCTACGGCGTGCGCGTCTACCGCCCGTAATCCCGTGGCACACCGGTTGCAGCGTGGCTCTCACGACGCCGGCCCGGAAGGGATCGAGCCGGCCTCGGAAATGGGAAGCATCTACCGGTCGCTCAACCGGATAGCGATGGCGGCGCGCACCGCGCGAACGAGGTGCAAGCCGTCGCTCGATGTCGCTTCTGGCCATGCACTGGTGGCGAATCGTGCACTCTGCATCATTCAGGAGGATGAGGAGAATGCCACGCACCCGCCAGAAACTCGCCACGCTGGACGCCGTCGAAGAAATCGCGCGGCGGGTCCCCGGCTACAAGGGATACCAGGAGCTGTCGCAGCGCCGCGAGGACGACCGGCGATTCCGGAGCAGCATCGCCGAGCACCTCGCCGGTGAGGCGCATCGCCTGGAGCGGATCGAGAGCCATCAGTTCCGTGACGACTTCTCCGACCTGCTGGAAGAGGTGGACGCCGGCGCGCGCAAGCTGGAGTTCCTGGCCGACGCCATCGCCATGCCCTCTCCCGCGCAGAAGGGAACCTTCTCCGACGAGGCCGCGGAGGGCGCGGGGGCCATCGACCGGCAGATCCTGGACGAGCTGGACCGCCTCCACCGGCTGGTGCACGAGCTGGAGAAGGCCTACGTTCATGACGAGCGCTTCGAGATGAACCTGGCGGAGCTCCGCGGACTCACGGAGTCGATCGCCGACCTGATCGAGCAGCGGAACATGGCGCTGACCCGCTGACGCGGCGCCACGCTCCATCGAGGCGCGGCCCGGCCTCGCGCGGTTCGAGGCTCCCCGATTGCCGTACGGGGAGCCTCCTTGTATTCTCGACCCACCGTCTCCCATCGCCCGGTCCGAGGAACGCTCCTTCTTGACCCGTCGCCTCTACTACGAAGATTCCCGACGCGACCAGTTCGAAGCCGTCGTCCTGAGCGCGCGCCCCGACGAGGGGGGAACGCGCGTGGTCCTGGACGCGACCGCGTTCTACCCGGGCGGCGGCGGCCAGCCCTCCGACCGGGGGGTGCTGGGCGGCCGCGCCGTCCTGGAGGTCGGGCTCGAGGGCGACGAGCTCTGGCACCGCGTCGAGGGACCGCTGGAATCGGGCGCGCGCGTCCAAGGCCGGCTGGACTGGGCTCGCCGCTTCGACCACATGCAGCAGCACACCGGTCAGCACATCCTCTCCCGCGCCTTCGTCGAGGTGGCCCGGGCCGACACGCGCTCCTTCCACCTGGGCGAGGCGGTCGTGACCATCGACGTGGACCATCCCGGCCCGGACGCCGCCCTCCTCCGCAAGGTCGAGGATCGCGCCAACGCCATCGTGTGGGAGGACCGGCCGGTCGCGACCCACGTCGTCTCCCTCGATCGCGCGCGGGAATTTCCGCTGCGCAAGGCGCCGGATGTGGAAGGAGAGGTGCGCGTCGTCGAGGTGGAGGGATTCGACTGGTCGGCGTGCGGCGGGACCCACGTCGCGCGCTCGGGGCAGGTCGGGATGATCGCCCTCCTCGGCACGGAGAAGTACAAGAACGGGACCCGCGTCGCCTTCGCCTGCGGGGGCCGCGCGCTGGAGCGGCTCCGGGAGGCATCGGGCGTCCTGCGCGGGCTCTGTCTCGAATTCACGGCGGGAGAAGCGGATCTTCCGCGCGCCATCGCGCGTCTCAAGGGGGAGGTCCGCCGCCTCGAATCGCGCCTGAAGCCGCTCCTCGCCGAGTCGCTGGTCCGGGAAGCCGAGACCTTGCTGGCCGAAGCCGAGCGGGGTAGCGCGGGCCCGGTGGTCGCCCGGTATTTCCCCGACCGGGACCCCTCCGAGCTCGCGGGGATCGCGGCGCACGTCGCCGGCCGGGGCGGAATCGCGCTGCTCGCGGCGGGACGCGACATCGCGCGGGCGCACTTTTCGGCTCCGAAAGGTACAATATCCGTAGGCGCCCTCTTCGCCGACCTCTCCAACGCCTTCGGCGCGAAGGGGGGCGGGCGCCCCGAGGCGGCGCAGGGAGCGATCCCCGCCGACCGCGCGGAAGAGGCGATTGACGCGGCGCGCCGGGCCGCACTGGCCGGAACGAACCAGGGGTGAATGGATGACCCGACATCACGATCGGCGCGCCGGATCCGTCGTTCACGGCGGGACGCTTTCGCGCGCCGCCGCTCTGCTCCTTCTTCTCGCCCTGGCCTCCTCGCCCCCCGCGGCGCGAGCGCAGTCCTTCGGCCAGAACAAGGTCCAGTACAAGGACTTCCATTGGAAGGTGCTCCGCACGGAGCACTTCGACGTCTATCACTACCAGGGGACCGAGCGCGCGGTGCAAGACGCCGCCGTCATGGCCGAGCGCGGCTACCAGCGCTTGAGCCGCGTCCTCCAGCACCAGATCAAGGCGCGCGTCCCGCTCGTCCTCTACGCTTCGCACACCGACTTCGAGCAGACCAACATCACGCCGGAGCTCCTCGGGATCGGCACCGGCGGCGTCACCGAGTTCCTGAAGCGGCGCGTCTTCCTTCCGTTCACCGGCTCCTACGCCGAGCTGGACCACGTTCTCACGCACGAGCTGGTGCACGCGTTCCAGGTGGACATCCTCTTCGGCGACCGGCCGGGAATCGTGGGGAACCCCTTTGCCAGCGTGCCCCCCGGCTGGTTCATGGAGGGGATGGCGGAATACCTGTCGGTGGGCGAGATCGACACGAACACGCAGTCCTGGCTGCGGGACGCCTCCCTCGAGGGCTATCTCATCCCGATCAGCACGCTGGCCTACGTGGGCGACATCCGCGTCTACCGTTTCGGACAGTCGATCTTCGAGTTCATCGCCGACACCTACGGGATCCAGAAGATCGGCGACATCCTGAAGCGGACCCGGCGCATGGGGAGCATGGAGCGGGCCCTCGAGGCCTCCACCGGCCTCACCGTCGACGTCCTCTCCAAGAAGTGGCAGGAGTCGGTCCGCAAGCAGTACCTGCCGCAGATCGCCGACTACGACAAGGCGGACGCGATCGCCTCGAAGCTCACCGACGCCCAGCACGACCGGTCCAACTTCAACGTCGCGGTGGGCGTCTCGCCCTCGGGGATGCAGATGGTCTACATCTCCGACAAGAGCATGTACAACAACGTCTATCTCGCCTCCGCGCTCGACGGGAAGAACTTCAAGAAGCTGGTCGAGGGAGAGCGCACGCCCTCCTTCGAGACGCTCCGTTTCTTCAACACGTCGATCGCCTGGTCGCCCGACGAGAAGATGATCGCCCTTCCCGCGAAAGTGGGCGGCGAGGACGCGATCTACCTGATCGAGGTTCCCTCCGGACACGTGAAGCGGAAGCTCAAGTTCGGGCTCGACGCGATCTACTCCCCGACCTGGTCGCCGGACGGAAAGCAGATCGCCTTCGTGGGGATCGACCACGGCTGGTCGCACCTGATCGTGTCGGACACCAACGGCAAGAATCGCCGGGAGCTGATCAGCGGGCCGTACTCGGTCCGCGAGCCGGTGTGGTCCCCCGACGGGACGAAGATCGCCTACGCGACCGACCAGGGGGAGGGGACCGACGTCTCGCGGCTCATCTTCGGCAAGCTCCGCCTGGCGACCTTCGACGTGGCGACGCATCAGGTCACGGTGCTCCCGCGGCAGAGCGGATCCAACTTCTCGCCGCAGTGGCTGCCCGACGGCAAGTCGCTCCTCTTCGTGTCCGATCGCGCCGGGATTCCGAACATCTATCGCTACGATCTCGTCACGGGCGACTCCTTCCGTCTCTCGAACCTGCTCACGGGGGTCTCCGGCGTCGTGGCCGACGCGCCCTGCATCTCGCTCTCGGCCGACGGCAAGCGGCTCCTCTTCACCTCCTTCACGCGCGGCGGGTGGGACATCTACTCGGTGCGTGACGTGCGCAAGTTCCTCGCTCCCGCCACCGGCGTTCTGGCCGAGCGCTCCATGCCGCTCGCCCCGCTCGCCCCGCTCGGCCGGGTCGAAGCCGCGGCCGGCGTCACCGAGGCGTCGAGCTCCGATCCGGACGGCGATCGCGATCCCGCCGTCCCGCCACCGGCTCCCGCCGACTCGGCCGCGGCGCGCATGGCCGCATCGCGCCCGCCGTCGCTGCCGGGACCGGCGCCCAGTCTCCACGACACGGTGACCGCCGGCGGCATCCAGCCGGCCGTGGCGCTTCGCGATACCTCGGCCGTCGCCGACACGACCCTCGCCATGTACGTGCAGCAGGTCTACCGCGAGCCGCTGACCGACAGCACGACGTTCCTGCGTCTGCCGTACAAGGCCCGGTTCTCGCGCGACTACATCTCGGGCGGGGCGCTCTTCGCCTCGAATGTCGGCTTCGCGGGGTCGAGCGTCATCTCCTTCAGCGACGTGCTCGGGAATCACAACGTCCTCGCCGTGCTGAACCTGTACGGCGACCTGACGCAGTCGGACATCTACCTGGCCTACACCAATCTCGCGAAGCGCACGAACTACGGCTTCGCGGTCTTCCAGTACCGGAACGACCTGCTGCTCCTCTCGGCGCCCTCCAGCGACGACGTGGAGAGCCAGATCTATCGCGGGGGCGCGGTCTTCTTCTCGCGGCCGTTCAACCGCTTCCGGCGAATCGAGTACGGGGTCGAGGCGGCGGTGCTGAACGAGCGGGTGCTCCGCTACAACTACGACCTGGGGCAGATCTCGACGCTGGCGAACAACGGGGACTTCTTCTACGTCGCGCCGAACATCGGACTGGTGGCGGACAACGCGCTCTACGGCACCACCGGGCCGATCAACGGCGGGCGCTCCCGCTACACGGTGGAGTACGCCCTGGGCGACGTGCACTACACGACCGGTCTCATGGACTGGCGGCGCTACACGAACATCCACCAGAACTTCTCGATCGCGCAGCGCTTCATCGCCGGCGCCTCGACCGGGCGCGACCCGCAGCTCTTCCGCTTCGGCGGGGCGTTCACCTACCGCGGCGTGGACTACGGCGACCTGGTGGGCACGCGCGTGCTCCTGGGGAACCTCGAGTTCCGCTTCCCGCTGATCGAGCAGCTCCGCCTGGGATGGCCGCTCGCGATCAACCTGGGCGGCATCAACGGCGTCCTCTTCACCGACGCCGCGACCGCCTGGGAGGACGGGCACGAGCCGGTCTTCTTCTCGAACGTGGGCGGGCTCCGCACCAAGGACCTGCACCTCGCGTTCGGGTTCGGGGCGCGCGTCAACCTGGGCTACTTCATCCTCCGCTACGACTACGCGCGGGAGCACAAGCTCGATGGCGGCATCGGCAAGCCCCGGCACTTCGTGACCTTCGGCGCCGAGTTCTAGCCCCGGCGCCGTGGGGCACGCATGGGACGTCGCGCTCTTCCGCGCGGTCCATCTCGGGTGGCATCAGGCCTGGCTCGACCCGATCCTGCGGGCCCTCTCCAGCCCCGGCGTGTTCAAGATTCCGCTCCTCGTCCTCCTCGGCGCGGCGTTTCTGCTGCGCGGCCGGCGCGGAAGGCTGGGGGTCCTGGTCCTGGCGCTGGCGATCGCCTGCTCCGACCAGCTCTCCTCCAAGGTGCTGAAGCCGATCGTCGGCCGCACCCGTCCCTCGGTGGAGATCGCCGACGCGAGGCCGCTCTTCGGCGTGCGGCACAGCCGCTCCTTCCCGTCGTCGCACGCCGTGAACTTCTTCACCGCGGCGCCGATCGTGGGGTACGTGTTCCCGGAAGCCCGGGTCGCGGCGTACGTGGTGGCGGGGGCGGTTTCCTTCTCGCGCGTTTACGTGGGGGACCACTGGCCGTCGGACGTCCTGGCCGGCGCGGCGCTCGGCCTCCTGCTGGGGTTCACCTGGCGGAAAGCGCTGAGGCGGCTGGAGCGGACCCTCAGCGCGCGGGCGGAGCCAGCCGGAGCAGCATCCAGTGGCGCCCCGTCGTCCCACGGTCCCGGCGATGGGAGTAGAACCGCTCCGGCAGGCACGCGGTACACTCGGACGCGATCGCGATCCGGGCGGGAGGAACCCCCGCCCCGGTCAGGGACGCGGCGATCGCTCCCGGCAGATCGAGGGCGAAGCCGCCGCTCGCATGGGGTTGAATGAGGAACGCCGGGAAGCGACCGGCCGTCTCGGGACCCACGGGGTAGCAGCAGGCATGGATGCACGGACCGATCACGACGTGAAGCGATTCCGGCGGGGAGCCGCTCCGCTCCAGGGCGAGCGCCGCGCGCACGGCGATGCCGTCGAGCGTGCCGCGCCAGCCCGAGTGCACCAGCGCGCCGCGCGCTCCATCCTCCGCGACCAGGGCCACCGCCGCGCAGTCGGCCACGCTGACCGCGGCCCAGGGATCCCCGGCCGCGAGCAGGATGCCGTCCGCCCGCGGGAGGAGGTCGCCCGCGGCCGCCTCCGCGAGATCGGTGCCGTGCACCTGGCGCACCCGCACCGGCTCCCGCGCGTCCATGCCGAGGGCGCCGCGGATCCGCCGGACGTTTTCGAGCACCGACTCCTCGCGGTCGCCGACCCGGAGGCCGACGTTGAGCTCGGCGTAGGGCCCGCGGCTCACGCCGCCGACGCGTGTCGTCATGACGAGCGCCGCTCCGGCGGGGAGCGCCCCCGGCGGCGCCGTCCAGAAGACCGGGTCGGTCCCGGCGCCCTTCGCGCGCTCGATCGCTTCCGTTTCCATCCCCGTCACTCTGCCGTCCTCCGCGCGCTGGCGCAAGCGGGTTGCGTCGCGATGCTGGCCCTGGCGGGATGCGGCAAGGCTCCGGTCTCGCTCACCGGCGGTCCCTCCGGCTCGGGGGATAAGGCGCGCGCGCTCTTCCTCCAGGAATTCGCCAGGACGGAGGCGGCCTCGCGGGGATCGGGAGCGATCTCGCTCAAGCGCGGGGGCGCCAGCGAGGGATCGATGGACGTGCGCTGGGCCACCGAGGCGGACAGCCTCGTCGTCGTGGGCTACGTCGGCCCCATCCGCGCGCTGGACGCTTCCTACCTGGGGGACTCGCTCTACGTGGCGCTTCGCCCGATGGATCTCGGTCTTGCCGGGCAGGTCCTGGGCGAGGACGGGCTCGGGCCGCACGGGCTCCGGTTCCTCGCGCGCCCCTGGGACTTCAGTCCCGGCTGGATCCGCGCCGCCATCGAGCACGGAACGGTGGAGCCCTGGGGGGACGGATGGCGGGTGGCGGGTGTGTTCGTGGGCGAGGCGACGAATCCCTTCGGCCTCGAGCTGAGCGCGAAGGGGGAGCCGCGGCGGCTCCGGATCGGCGGCGCCGGCGGGCGCGGTACGCTCGTCACCATCCGCTACGGCGATCCGAAGAGCTATCGCGGCGGGACGCTGCCGCGCTCGGTGGAATGGGAGCGCGGCCCCGCGGTGGTGCGGCTGGACATCGACGAATACGCGCGTCCGGGCCCATCCAGGCTGCGCCACCTGCCTCCGGCCGATCCCGAGTGGACGATGCTCTCCCTGGACGATCCGCGGAGCCGCGCCCTGCTCCGCCGCTTTCTCGGGATCGGCGAAGAGGGCATGGACGGAGCGGAGCCTTGAGCGCGCGTCGCGGGCTGGCCGCCTCGGCGGCGGGACTCCTGGTGCTGGCGCTCGTCGTGCTGCCGCGCGCGCTCCGGGGAGCGGACGCGGCCGAGGAGGAGGTCCGCGCCTCCTTCCGCCGGGTGCTCGCCGCGCCCGAGGCCAAGGCGCTGATGGCGATCGAGCGCAGCGATCCGTTCGGCGGCGAGCCCTCGCGCGAGAACGGATCGGTCTGGATCCTTCCCGGGCGCGGCCTCCGGTACCGCTCCGCCGCGAGCGGCGGCCAGGAGATCGTCATCGACCGGCAGAAGGAGCTCTTCCTCCTCTATAGCCCCTCGGAGCGCACTGTCTATCGGGCGCCCTATGCGCGCGCTCCGGCGCGCCTCCGCCGCCTGGTCGCCGAGCCGGAGCAGTTCCTTCGCGCGCGTCTCGACGCCCGCGCGGAGGCTCGGGCCGTCCGCGGTCGCATGCGGGACGGCTACCGCCTGCACGGCGGCTCGCTCGGCGATTCGCTCCCCGAGGTCTCGGTGTGGATGTCGCGCGACCGGGGTACGGGACTGCCGCACTGGGTCTCGATCGCTTCGCCCACCGACACCGTCTGGATCGAGTTCCGGAACTGGAATCTCGCGTCCCGGGCGCGCCCGGCCGACCTCGCCCTCTCGGCTCCTCCCGGCACCCAGGAGGCGCCGCTCGACCCCCGCGAGCTGCTCGAGCGCGGGGGAGGATCGGGCGAATCCCGTTGACGCTGGTTCGCGGCCGCTGGTAGGGTCCGGCCGTGACCGCAGAAGGTCGCGCCTCCCAGCGGGTTAACGCCGCACGATCAGGACTTCGATGATCGCGGGCTTCTTCCAATTCTCCCCCGAGCGGGGGCGGCCGGAACGGAACGCCGCTCGGTTGGAGGAGGCGCTCCGATCCACGAGGACCGATCTCCTCGTCTGTCCCGAGCTGGCCACCACCGGATATCTCTACTTCGACAAGGAAGCGCTGCGCGCGGTGGCCGAGCCCGTTCCGTCGGGCCCGACCGTGACGCGCCTCGCCGCGGCCGCGCGCGAGACCGGACGCGCGATCGTGTTCGGCATCGCCGAGCGCGCGGAGACGAAGATCTACAACAGCGCGGTGGCGATCCAACCCGAGGGTCCGGTCGTGTGCTACCGGAAAGCGCACCTCTTCGACACCGAGAAGGAGGTCTTCGACCGCGCGGGCGCTTCGCCGCGACACGCCCGGGCGGCCGGCGCCGACGTGGGGATCATGATCTGCTTCGACTGGCGCTTTCCCGAGATGGCCCGCGTCCTGGCGCTGGAAGGGGCGGAGGTGATCGCGCACCCCGCGAATCTCGTCCATCCCTATTGCCAGGAGGCGATGATCACGCGCTCCCTCGAGAACCGGGTCTTCACGATCACGGCGAGCCGCACGGGGAGTGAGACCGTGGAGGGGGCCACGCTCACGTTCACGGGGCGGAGCCAGATCGTCTCGCCCCGGGGCGAGCGCCTCGCGGCGGCGGGTCCCGAGGAGGAGTGCGTCCGCACCGCGGAGATCGACCCGCTCCTTGCGCGCGACAAGAGGGTGACGCCGCGGAACGATCTGTTCGCCGACCGGCGGCCGGAGCTCTATCGCGCTCTCGACCGCCCGGAGCGCGCGTCGTGAGCCGCCGGCTGATCGCCTACATCGCCATCGTGTCCGGCCTTGGCGCCGTCGTGCTCGCGCTCTCGCTCCATGCGCTCGCGGCGGTCGGCTGGATGCAGGTCGGCGTGTGGGTCCTGGTCAGCCTGCTCGCCGAGAGCCTCTGGATTCCGACGCTCACCGGCAAGGCGATGGAGAGCATGGCCTCGGCCGTCGACCTGAGCCTCCTCGTGCTGCTGGGCTTCATGCCGTCGGTCTGGATCGTCGCCGTCGCCTTCGCGCTCGCGAACCTCTTCTTCTCGGGACGGAAGTGGTACAAGGCGGTCTTCAACGCGGGGCAGAACGTGCTCTCGCTCGCCGCGGCCGGACTGGTGTTCGAGGCGCTCGGGGGCGCGCCGCTCGTGCGCGCGGGCGGGCTCCCGGCCTTCCACGGGATCGCCCTGATCGTTCCCTGGGCCACGGCGACGATCGTCTACTTCCTCGTGAACACCCTGTTCGTCTCGGGCGCGGTCGCGCTCTCGAGCGGGCGGCGACTCCTGAACACCTGGCGCGAGGAGTACCTCTATCCCATCTCGCTCCTCGGATCGGCGGCGCTCTTCTTCCTCTCGCCCCTCGTGGTGGTGTCGTACCTGGCGCTCGGCTTCTTCGGGCTCATCTTCTTCTTCGTGCCGCTCCTCCTGATCAAGGAGGCGGGCGCGCGCTACATCGCCCTCGAGAAGGCCAAGGACGAGCTGGTCTCCTCGGAGCGCCTCGCCGCGAAGGGGGAAATGGCGGCGGAGATCGCGCACGAGCTGAACAACTATCTCGCCGCGATCTCCGGGCGGGCGCAGCTCCTGCTGATGGGCATCGGGAAGCAGCCGGTGGAGAAGACCGAGGAGAGCGCGCGGATCATCGCCGAGCAGGCGCGCAACATGGGCGTGCTCGTGAAGGGGCTCCTCGATTTCTCGCACAAGGAGATCCGGAAGCAGCCGACCCGCCTGAACGACCTCGTGCGGCGCACGGTGGAGTTCATCGTCCCGCAGAACAAGTACGAGCGGATCGCGTTCGACCTGGACCTGGCGCCCGACCTGCCCGAGGCGTCGCTGGATCCCGGTCAGATCCAGCAGGTGCTGATGAACCTCTTCTCGAACGCGGCCGACTCGATGAACGCCGCCGGCCGCGGCGACCCGCGCATCACGGTCCGGACGCGCGTCCTCCGGGAGGAGATCCGCCTCGTCGTGGAGGACACCGGGCCGGGCATCGCCGCCGAGGTCATCAACAAGCTGTTCGAGCCCTCGGTGACGACCAAGCCGGAGGGGCACGGCTTCGGCCTCTCCACCTGCTACCGGATCATCTCGAACCACGGCGGGAGGATCACGGCGGAGAACGGGCCGCGCGGCGCCGTGTTCACGCTGACGATCCCGCTCGAGCGGAAGCGCCTGGCGGCCTAGCGCCGTCGCGGCCGCCGCGCGGCGGCGCTAGGCGTCCTTCAGCGATCGGCGGCCGCCACGATCAGCACCCCCGCGAGGGCGCCGAGGAGATCAGCTCCCAGGTCCTTCCGGCTCGCCCCCCGTCCCAGGCGCCGCGGCTTCAGGGTCGCGTCGTACAGCTCCTTCGCCACGCCGATCACCGCCGTCCCGGCGACCGATTCCAGCCGCGAGCGCCCCTCGACGCGAAGCGACGCCGCGATCGCGAGCGATGCCGCGAAATGGACCTGTCGGTCGGGCGCGGCCCACGATCCCTCGCGCGAGCAGGGGATCAGGAAGGGGTCGGCCGCGGCCGGCGCCGCGCCGGCGACCGCGGCGATCGCGCCGAAGGCCAGGGCGGCGAGGAGACGCGGAGGGCCGGGGAGTCGGAGCGCGCGCATGGGGCGAGCCTAGCGGCTCCCCGCGCGGGCCGCAACGCCCGCGCGCTCTGGTACCATCGAGAGCGCCATGACTCCTCGTCCCCTCGATCCGAGCCGGGTGCCTCCGCCCGTCCGCGACCTGATCCTCCGCCTCCAGGGGGAGGGGAATCGCGCGTGCCTGGTGGGGGGATGCGTGCGGGATCTCATCCGCGGAACCCCGGTGCTCGACTGGGACGTGGGGACCGGCGCCGTTCCCGAGCGCGTGCTGGCGCTCTTCCCCGAAGCGATCCCGACGGGGCTGAAGCACGGGACGGTCACCGTGCCGCTCCCGAGCGGTCCCTGCGAGGTGACCACCTTTCGCATCGAATCCGGCTATTCGGACGCGCGGAGGCCCGACCGGGTCACGTTCACCGGCGACGTGGAGCGGGATCTCGCGCGCCGCGATTTCACGGTGAACGCCATCGCGTGGGACCCGATCGCGCGGGCGGAGTGGGATCCGTTCGGCGGCCGCGACGATCTCGCGCGGCGGATCCTGCGCGCCGTGGGGGATCCCGCGACGCGCTTTCGCGAGGACGGGCTCCGGCCGGTGCGCGCCGCGCGCTTCGCGGCCACGCTCGAATTCGAGGTCGAGCCGGAGACCTTCGCCGCGCTCGCCGTGGCGCGGGACCAGGTCGCGCGCGTCGCGGCCGAGCGGATCCGCGAAGAGCTTCTGAAGATGCTGCAGGCGCGCGAGCCGTCGCGCGGCTTCGAGGTGCTGCGCCGCGCGGGCCTCCTCGAGATCGTCCTTCCCGAGCTGGCCGCCTGCGTGGCCGTGCCGCAGAACCGGTACCACGCCTACGACGTCTACTTCCACACGCTCTACTCGACCGACGCCGCGCCCCCGGCCAAGCCCGCGGTGCGCCTGGCGGCGCTCTTCCACGACGTGGGCAAGCCCGCCACGCGCGCCGAGAAGGAGAACGGCGACGCCACCTTCTACAACCACCAGTTCGAGAGCGCGCGGCTGACCGAGGCGGCGATGGCCCGGCTCCGCTTCTCCCGGGATCTCACCGACCGGGTGGTGCATCTCGTGAAGAACCACATGTTCGACTACCGGCCGGAGTGGACCGACGCCACGGTGCGCCGCTTCGTCCGCACGGTCGGCATCGAGAACGTGGCCGACCTCTTCGACCTCCGGATCGCGGACAACCTGGGAAACGGGCTGAAGACCGGCTTCCCGCACTACCTGGGGGAGCTCACCGAGCGGATCGGGAGGGTGGTCGAGGCGCAGGAGGCCCTCTCGGTGCGGGATCTCAAGGTGGACGGCGCCGACGTGATGCGCGAGCTCGGGCTTCCGCCCGGTCCCGAGGTGGGGCGCATCCTGGACCGGCTGCTCGAGGAGGTGACCGAAGACCCCTCCCTGAACGAGCGGAAGCGGCTCCTGCGCCGCCTGTCCCAGGGCATGGCGATTGACACGGCGGGCCCTCCCGCCTAGACTGGCGCGTCCGCAAGGAACGGGCCCCCATGAAACTAGGAGTGAATTGACCCGAACGAGCCAGAGTCCCGCGCGGCCGAACCCCGAAGAACCCACGCTCGCCTCGATCCGAGAGCCGATCGCCGAGGCGTTCGAGCGCTTTCAGGAGCGGCTCGACGACGCCTTTCTCTGCGACGTCTCCCTGGTGGGCGCGGTCGGCGCGCACCTCCACCGTGCCTTCGGGAAGCGCTTCCGTCCCACGCTCCTCCTGCTCGCCACGCGCGGCTTCGGCGCGGTCAGCGACGAGTCGGTGCTGGGCGCGGTGGTCGTGGAGCTGATCCACACGGCCACCCTGATCCACGACGACAGCGTCGACAAGAGCCTGGTCCGCCGCGGCCTGCCCACGGTGAACAGCGCCTGGAACAACGACGTCGCGATCCTCATGGGCGACTATCTCTATTCCAAGGCGTTCTCCATCCTGGTCAAGAACCGCATGTACGAGGCGATGGATCTCCTGGCCGAGGCGACGCATCGGATGAGCCAGGGCGAGTTGCGGCAGATCGAGCAGAAGAACCGTCTCGACCTGACCGAGGCGGAGTACATGCGCGTCATCGAAGAGAAGACCGCCTGCCTCATCTCGGCCGGCTGCGAGTTCGGAGCCTTCTCGGGCGGCGCTGACCCCGAGGCGCGCCAGGCGATGTTCCGCTACGGCCGCGCCGTCGGCCTCGCGTTCCAGATCACTGACGACATCTTCGACTACCTGGGCTCCGAGAACGTGATGGGGAAGGCGATGGGGAGCGACCTCGAGGGGGGGAAGATCACGCTGCCGCTCATCACCGCGCTCCGGAACGCTTCCGATCCGGCGCGGCGCGAGATGCGCGCGATGATCCAGAACCGCGAGTTCCGGAACGGCCACTGGGGCGACGTGGTCCGCTTCGTCACCGAGAACGGAGGCGTCGAAGTCAGCGAGGAGCGCTCCTCCGCGCTGGCGCGCGAGGCCGAAGCCGAGCTGGACCATGTGAAGGACGACGTCGCCCGCACGGCGCTGACCGACGCGGTCCGCTACGCCGTGACGCGCCGCCGGTGAAGCAGCCCGAGCCCGAGCCTGCGCCGCGCGACGCGCAGCGGCACTCCGATTCCCAGGCCCTCGCGCGCACGGCCGCCCGACTCACGCTGACCAAGCGCGCCGAGGACGTGATGATCCTCGACCTGCGCGAGCTGGACGGCGTCTGCGACTTCTTCGTGCTGGCGACGGGAAGCTCCGAAGTCCAGGTGCGCGCCATCGCCGACGCGGTGGACGACGGGCTCCGCGCCGACGGGATGAAGCCCTGGCACGTCGAGGGCTACGAGGCGCGCCGCTGGATCCTCCTCGACTACGTGGACGTCGTCGTGCACGTCTTCCATGCCAAGGCCCGCGAATACTATCTCCTCGACAAGCTCTGGGGTGACGCCCGACGTGAACTCGTGGCCGATTGAAGCCTACCTGACCGAGCGCCTCGCGGCCGCGGTCGGGAAGGCGGGGTTCACGCTGCCCGAGGGGACCGCGGTCGAGGTCGAGGTGCCGCGCGAGGGGAGCCACGGCGACTGGGCGTCGGCGGTGGCGCTCTCCCTGGCCAAGGCCTCCCGGCGTCCGCCGCGCGAGGTGGCGAACGCGATCGTGGCCGCGCTGGACGTCGAGGGGGGCGTGCTCGACAAGGTCGAGCTCGCCGGGCCCGGCTTCATCAATTTCCGCCTCGCCGCTCCGTGGCTCCAGGACGCGGTGCGCCGGATCCTCGGCGACCCCGCCGGCTACGGCGCCTCGGAGTCGGGGCGCGGAGAGCGGATCCTCGTCGAATACGTCAGCGCCAATCCCACCGGCCCGCTCAACATCGTGAGCGCGCGCGCCGCCTCCTTCGGCGACTCCCTGATCCGCATCCTGAACGCGGCGGGCTACCGCGCCGACGGGGAGTTCTACGTGAACGACTCGGGGCTCCAGGCCGAGCTCTTCGGGGCCTCGGTGCGCACGCGCTACTGCGAGGCGCGGGGGCTGCCCGCGCCGGAGATCCCGGAGGAGGGCTACGCGGGCGGCTACGTCGCCGAGGTGGCCGCGCGGCTGGAGGAGGCCCCGGCGTCGGAATGGCTGAAGCTTCCGGAGCGGGAGCAGCGCGCCGCCTTCGGCGCCGCCGCGATCGATCTCATGGTCGCGCGGCAGAGGGCGCAGCTCGAGCAGTTCGGCGTGCGGATGGAGCGGTGGTTCCGGGAATCGGAGCTCCACCGGGAGGGGCGCGTCCTGGCCGAGCTGGAGCGGCTCCGCGCGAGCGGGCACGTCTACGAGAAGGACGGCGCCGTCTGGTTCCGGTCCACTTCGTTCGGCGATCAGGAGGACCGGGTGATCGTCCGCTCGAACGGCATCCCGACCTATTTCCTCCCGGACATCGCCTACCACGACGACAAGCTCTCGCGGGGCTATTCGCGCGCCATCGATTTGTGGGGGCCCGACCACCACGGCCACATCCAGCGGATGAAGGCGGCGCTCCAGTCGCTGGGGTACGGCCCCGAGCGCTTCGACGTGATCACGCTCCAGTGGGTGAAGCTGATGCGCGGCGGCGAGGTCGTGAAGATGTCCAAGCGCGCCGGCGAGTTCGTCACCATGGAGGAGCTGGTCGAGGAGGTCGGCGTGGACGCCGCGCGCTTCTTCTTCCTCATGCGGCGGGCCGAGAGCCCGATGGATTTCGACCTGGAGCTGGCGGTCAAGCGGAGCGAGGAGAATCCGGTCTACTACGTCCAGTACGCGCACGCCCGGATCTTCCACGTGCTCGAGTACGCCCAGCACCAGGGCGTGCCCGAGCCCGACGTCGCCCAGGCCCGCCTCGAGCTCCTGTGCGAGCCCGAGACCGAGGCGCTCCTCCGCGCGCTCGCCTCTTTTCCCTCGCTGCTGGCCGCCGCGGCCCGGACCCGGGAGCCTCACCGGGTTCCGCAGTACCTGAAGGAGCTGGCGGCGAAATTCCATGCGTTCTACCACTTCCATCGCGTGGTCGGGACCGATCCCGACACGACCGCGGCGCGCCTGCTCCTCACCCGGGCGACGGGCGCCGTGCTGAAGCGCGGGCTCTCCCTGATGGGCGTGAGCGCGCCGGAGGCGATGTAGTGGGCATCGCGGTCGTCGGCTCGCTGGGTCTCGACACGATCCAGACACCCAAGGGCAGGGTGGAGGAGGTGCTCGGCGGCTCGGCCGCCTACTTCGCGCTGGCGGCCCGGCATTTCGCGCCGGTGCACCTCGTGGCCGTCGTGGGCTCCGACTTCCCGGCCGAGGCCCGCGCGGCGCTCACCCTGCCGGACCTGGACCTCTCCGGCCTCGAGATCGCCCCCGGGCGCACCTTCCGGTGGGAAGGGGTCTACAGCGAGGACATGAACACGCGGCGCACGGTGCGCACCGAGCTCAACGTCTTCGAGCACTTCCGGCCCGAGCTGCCCGCCGCCGTGCGGCAGCTGCGCGACGTCTTCCTCGCCAACATCGATCCGGTCCTCCAGCGCGACGTCCTGGCGCAGTTCACGAGCCCGCGCCTCGTCCTGGCCGACACCATGAACTACTGGATCGCGAACAAGCGCGACGAGCTCCTCGAGACGCTGAAGCGCGTCCGCATCCTCCTGATCAACGAGGAGGAGGCGCGCGAGCTCACGGGCGAGTCGCTCACCCACAAGGCCGCGCGCGCGATCCTCGCGCTCGGGCCCGAGACGGTGGTGGTCAAGATGGGGGAGCACGGCGCCTTTCTCCAGAGCCGGGGGGAGTACTTCGCCTGTCCGGCGTTTCCCCTGGAGACGGTGGTGGACCCGACCGGCGCGGGGGACACGTTCGCCGGCGGCTTCATGGGCGCGCTCACGCGGATGGGACGGCTCACCGAGGCCAATCTCCGACGCGCCGTGGTCTACGGCTGCGTGCTCGCGTCGTACGCCGTCGAGGAGTTCAGCGTCGGCGCGCTCCTGCGCGTGGAGCGCGGCGAAGTGCTGCGCCGCGCCGAGGCGATCACGGCGATGACACGCGTCAGCCTGGACAACACGGCGCGCGTCCTGCGGTGACCTCCGGGCCGCGCGCGACCCGGCCCGAAGCGCCGGAGAACGCCCGCTCCGACGCCGACGGCGCCTCGACGCCGCCCGCGCGCGTCGCGCTCCGCGCTCCCTGCTTCCGCTCCCGCGCCCGACACGCGTTAGCTCTTTATACGGACGGTGCGCGCTGGCACACTCGTTGCGGTTCGCCAATCCCTTGCACCGCCGAAACCAACGAACGCGAGGACCACCGATGCACGTGATCACGTCGCTTCCGTCCTCCACGGCATTCGCTCGCTCGCGCTCCATCGCCGCGCGCGTCGCCTGGTTCGTCGTCCCGTCGTTCCTGGCCGCGCTCCCGGTGCTGCTCGCGCTCTTCGGCGGCCCCGAGGTGAAGCAGACGCGGCCCGACCTGCTGGGCGTCGTGGTCTGGTTCGTGCTCCTCGTCGTGGCCGAGTCGCACCCCGTCCCGCTGCCGCGCGGCGGCACCATCACGATCGCCTCGGTGCTCGACGTGGGCGCCATCCTGCTGTTCGGTCCGTGGGTGGCGGGCGCGCTCGATCTCCTCACCGCCATCCCGGCGCAGCTCTTCCTCCTGCGCGAGCGGCCCGCGGCCGCCATGCTCAACGGAGGCATCTACGCCTCGACCACCATTCTGGCCGGATCGGCGTATCTCGCGGCGGGCGGCGCCCTGGGCGCGCCGCGGCTCCACGATTTCCTCCCGATCCTGATCGCGGGAGCCCTCTACTACGCGGTCAACACGGGGTGGGTGAGCCTCCTCGTCGGCGCGAACACGCAGGAGTCGCCCCGGACCATCTGGCGGCAGCAGTTCCGGGACGGGCTCCTCCAGCACGCGCTGGCGATCGGGTTCGGGCTCCTCTTCGCGCAGGTGCGGGTCGTGGCCGGCATCCCGGGCGTGCTCCTCCTCACGGTCCCGCTCTTCCTGGCCCGCTACGCGCTCCGGCTCTACGCCGACCTGCGCGAGGACCTGGTCGGATTCGTGCGGGCGCTCTCCACGGCGCTGGATGCGGTCGACCCCTACACGCACCGCCACTCGGTGCGGGTCGCGGGCTATTCGGTGCGCGTGGCGCGCCACCTCGCGCTTCCCGAATCGGAAGTCGAGATGATCCACTACGCGGCGCTGGTGCACGACATCGGGAAGATCGCGCAGCGCCCCGACGTCATCCGCAAGCCGACCCCGCTCACCGAGGAGGAGCGGCTGCTCATGATGCGCCACCCCGAGGCGGGGGCGAAGATCGTGGAGCAGATCCGCGCGCTCCGCTCCGCGGCCGAGATGGTGCGCACGCATCACTGGCGGCCCGACGGGCAGGGGTATCCGTCGGGGCTCACCGAGGCGGAAGTGCCGCTGGGGGCCCGCATCATTCACGTGTGCGACGCGTTCGACGCGATGACCTCGGACCGCTCCTACCGCCGCGGCCTTCCGGTCGCGTGCGCGCTGGCCGAGCTCTCGGCCAAGGCGGGGACCGAATTCGACGAGGAGATCGTGGCCGCGCTCGTGCAGCTCCACGAGGGGGGCGCGCTCGAGGGGGTGCGCGAGGCGGGGGAGCACGCCGACGAGATCTTCCTTCCCGAAGCCGAGCCCGAGCCTCGATGAGCCGCTACGAGGACGCCGGCGTCAACATCCGGAAGGGAGAGGAAGCGGTCGCGCGCATCCGGGACCTCTGCCGCTCCACCTTCGGTCCCGGGGTTCTGGGCGACGTGGGGCTCTTCGCGGGCGCGTACCGGGTTCCGGGGATGCCCGGACAGGTGCTGCTCTCCAGCATCGACGGGGTCGGCACCAAGCTCAAGGTCGCGATCCTCTGCGACCGCCACGACACGGTCGGGTACGACCTCGTCTGCCACTCCGCAAACGACATCCTCGTGCACGGCGCCACGCCGCTCTTCTTCCTCGACTACATCGCCATGGGGGCTCTCGATCCGGTCCGTGTCGAGCGCCTCGTCCAGGGCCTCGCGCGCGGATGCCGCGAGGTCGGCTGCGCCCTGATCGGCGGGGAGACGGCTGAGATGCCGGGGCTCTACGCGGCGGGCGACTACGACCTCGCGGGGGCGATCGTCGGCATCGCCGCCGAGCGCGACCTGGTTCGCGGCGAGGGGATCGCGCCGGGGGACGTCGTGCTCGGCCTGCCGAGCGCGGGCCTCCATACGAACGGCTACTCGCTCGCGCGGAAGATCCTCTTCGAGACGCTGCACCTCCGCGCGGGAGACCGCTTTCCGGGCGCCGAGGAGTCGGTGGGAGAGCTGCTGCTCGCGCCGCACCTCTACTACGGCACCGACGTGAGGATCGCGCGCGCCGCGGGGACGGTGCGCGGGATGGCGCACGTCACCGGCGGCGGCATTCCGGGAAACCTGGTCCGCATCCTCCCCGAGGGGGCCCGCGCGGAGATCAAGCTCGGATCGTGGACCGTGCCGCACGTCTTCCGCGCGCTCGTCGAAGCGGGAGGGGTCCCCGATGCCGAAGCGTACGAAGTGTGGAACATGGGGCTGGGGCTGCTGCTCGTGGTCCCGGAGGCCGATGCGAACGCGATCGAGCGGGCGCTCGCGCGCGAGCACCGCGCCTGCCGGCGTGTCGGCTCCATCGCCGCCGGCCCGCGCGAGGTGCGCCTGATTTCGTAGGCTTCGGATCCGAGAGGGAGCGGGTGGAGGGGAGCGTGGTGGAACCTATCCAAGTCGAGGCGGACCGGCCCCTGCCGCTTCCCGCGCTCGCGCCCGGCGGACCCGGGCCCTACGCCGCCGCCCTCGGGATCGTCGGCTCGAGCGCGGCGCTCCGCGCCCTCTGCGAGCGGATCGCCGCGCACGCGCGGAGCAGCGCGACCGTGCTCATCCGCGGCGAGACCGGCTCGGGCAAGGAGCTCGTGGCCCGCGCCCTCCACCGCTTGAGCCCGCGCGCCGGACGCGCCTTCCTGCCGCACAACTTCGCCTCCATTCCCGACTCGCTCGTGGAGAGCGAGCTCTTCGGGCACGCGCGCGGAGCGTTCACCGGGGCGCACGCCGACCGGCCGGGGCTGTTCGAGCTGGCGGACGGCGGCACCCTTTTCCTCGACGAGATCGGCGACGCGAGCCCATCGGTCCAGAGCCGGCTGCTCCGCGTCCTCCAGGAAGGGGAAGTGCGGCGGGTGGGGGACGGGAGGTCGCGCCGCGTGGACGTGCGGATCGTCGCCGCCACGCACCGCGATCTCGCGGCCGAAGCGCGCGCCGGCCGCTTCCGCGCCGATCTCTACTACCGGCTGCACGTCCTGGCGCTGGACGTGCCGCCGCTTCGCGATCGCCGCTCGGACGTGCCGGCCCTGGCGGCGCACATCTTGGAGTCCCTCGCGCGCCGCGACGCGCTCGCCGTCCGCGGCGTCCATCCGGCCGCGCTCGAGCTCCTGCTCGCCCACGACTGGCCGGGAAACGTGCGCGAGCTGGAGGCGGTGCTGACCCGCGCCGCCCACGGCGCCGGCTCCGGCGGCGTGATCGGGCCCGAGGCGCTCGGTCCCGAGATCGGCCAGCGCCCCCTCCTGGTGCGCGAGCGGCACGCCACGCTGCGCGGCCGCACGCTCGCGTACGAAGCGGAGCTGATCCGCACCGCGCTCGACGCGCATCGCGGGAACCGCTCGCGGGCCGCGCGCTCGCTCGGTCTCACGCGGCAGGGACTGTGGAAGAAGATGCGCCGGCTCGGGGTGCGCGCGAACGGAGATCCGATCGAAGCGGCCGATTGACCTTGATTTCGCCGGTCGCATTTCTATACTCGCGCGACATCGTCGTTTCCCTTTCGTCCGCCGCCAGCTCGCACCGCGCGGCGGGCGCTCCTCGGGAGGAAACCCTTGGCCAAGCGTCCCCTGCGGATCGGCGTGATCGGGGCCGGCCTCGTCACGCAGATCAATCATCTCCCGGCGCTCAAGAAGCGCCGCGACGCCGAAGTGGTCGCGGTCTGCGACGACGACGGGGAAAAGGCCCGCATGGTCGCGCGGCACTTCGGCATCGCCCGCACGCTCACCGACTACGAGACGCTGCTCCGGAGCGACGAGGTCGAGGCGGTGATCGTCGCGACCCCGAACCATCTGCACGCGCCGATGGTGCTGGCCGCGATGGGCTACGGCAAGCACGTCCTCTGCGAGAAGCCGCCGGCCCGCACCGCCGCCGAGGCGGAGCAGATGGCGGAGGCCGCGCGCCGCTCCGGCTGCATCCTGATGTACGCGATGAACAATCGGTTCCGCACCGACGTCCAGCTCCTCCGGGGCTACATGGAGCGGCGCGAATTCGGCACCATCTTCTACGCGAAGACCGGCTGGCTGCGGCGGCGCACGGCGCAGCGCGGCCCCGCGTGGTACCAGAACAAGCGCAGCTCGGGAGGCGGCGTCCTCATGGACCTCGGCGTCCAGATGCTCGATCTCTCCCTGTGGCTCCTGGGGAATCCCCAGGTGGCGTCCGTCACGGCCACCAAGTACGTGACCGATCCGCGCGAGGACGTCGAGGACACGGTCGCGGCGTTCCTGGTGCTGGACAGCGGGGCGGCGCTGACGCTCGAGGTGAGCTGGGCGCTCCTGCTGGAGAAGAACTTCCCCTATCTGAACCTGTTCGGCACGCACGGCGCGGCCCTCCTGAACCCCTTCCGGGTGCACAAGGAGCTGGGGGGGAACCTCCTCGACGTGACGCCGCCCCTGGAGTCGAAGAACGTCTACAAACAGTCGTACGAAGCGGAGCTCGACCACTTCATCCGATGCGTCACGCAGGGCGAGCGGCCCGTGGGCACGCCCGAAGAAGGTCTCCAGCTCATGCGGGTCATCGACGCCATCTACCAGTCCGCTGAGAGCCGCCGCGAGGTCCGCCTCCATTAGATCGGCGCGCGCGCCCCTGGCCGCGGCCGCGTCGGGCATCCTCGCCAGCCTCGCCTTCCCCTCGGCATCGCTCTGGCCGCTGATCTTCGTCGCGCTGGTGCCGCTGTTCCTGGTGCTGGCTACGGGCTCGCCCGGGCCGCGCGATCCCGAACCCGCCTCCCGCGGCGTGCGCTGGGCGCCGTGGCTCATGGGGACCGTCTTCTACGCGCTCACGTTCTGGTGGATCGTCCGCCTGCCGGTCGCGGCGATGACGCATCCCTGGCTCATCTACCCGGGCCTGCTCGCGCTGGGACTCTACCTCGGCCTCTACGTCGCGCTCTTCGGCTGGCTGGTGCGCTTCGTGCGGCGCCGGCTCGGCTGGCCGGTGCTCGCGCTGGCGCCGTTCGCCTGGTGCGTGGCGGAGTGGCTCAAGTCCTCGGGAGAGCTGGGGTGTCCCTGGGGGAACTTGGGAACCGCGCTCGCCGAGCATCCGGCCTGGATCCAGGGCGCCTCCATCGCCGGGGCTCCGGGGCTCTCCTTCTGGGTCGTCTCGGTAAACGCGCTGGTCGCGGCCATCCTCCTCGCGCGCCGCTGGTCCTCGCGGATCGGGCTCGCGATGATCCTCACGGCCGCCGTCGGCGTCCCCGTGTTCTGGGGAGCCGCGCGGCTCAAGACGCAGCCCCCGCCGCCGCTGGTGCAGGTCGCCATCGTGCAGCCGAACGTGGGGAGCCATGAGAAGTGGGTCCCGGCGCTTCAAGACTCGGTCACCGCGCGCGTGGAGCGGCTCACGCGCGAGGCGGCGGCGGCCGTCCCGGCGCCGACCGTCATCCTCTGGCCCGAGACGGCGCTTCCGTACTACGTGCGGGTGGAGCCGCTCAAGCTGCAGCGGCTGATCGCCCTCGCGAAGGAGGTGAAGCGCCCCATCCTGGCCGGCTATCCCGACGCGAAGCTGAACGCGCAGGGTGACGTGCTCACCTACAACGCGGCGGGCCTCGTCCTGCCGGCGGGGGCGATCGTCGGGCAGTACGAGAAGATCCACCTCGTTCCCTTCGGAGAGCGCATCCCGTTCCAGGGCTTCTTTCCGTTCCTGGGATCGATCGACCTGGGCCAGGCGGAGTGGACGCCGGGAACGCGCCCGTTCGTCTTCCGCCGCGCGGGACCGGCGTTCGGCGTGCTCATCTGCTTCGAGTCGATCTTCCCGGATCACACCCGCCGCTATGCGCTCGAGGGGGCGCAGTACCTGGTCAACATCACGAACGACGAGTGGTTCGGGCGGACGGCCGGGCCGATCCAGCACGCCGACCTGGCGATCCTCCGTTCGGTCGAGCTGGGGATGGGTCTCGCGCGCGCGGCGAACACCGGCGTCTCGATGCTCATCGATCCCTACGGTCGCGTCGAGGCGCGCACGCCGCTCTTCGCCGAGGCGGTGCTGGCCGGCACCGTGAAGACCGGGATCGGGCCCACGACCTTCACGCGCTGGGGCGATTGGATCTCGATGCTCTCGCTCGCGGTGACGCTGATCTTGGTCGCGGTCGCGTGGTTCCGGGGCGTTGACAGGCGGACCAGGCTCCGGTAGGGTGGGGCTTCAGGTGGGGCGCGCGAGCGCATCCGCCTCCGACGGCACGCCAAGTCCAGAGGAACGGCAAGCGACAGTGCCCGGCTCGCCCGAGTCCGAAGCCACGAAACCGAAATCGACGTCCCGCGCGCGACGGCCGCTCCATCCCGGCGCGGGGCTCTTCGTCTGCGCGGCCCTGGGCGTGGGCTTCTCGCTCACGCCGTCGCCCGCCCTGCTCGCCGCCGGAGCGGCCCTTCTCCTGATCGCCGCCATGCGCACCGAGCGCCGGCCGCTCCGCGCCGAGGCGCCGCTCCTCCTCCTCGCGCTCGTCCTGTTCGCGGCGCATCTCCTCCTGGCCGGCCGGCCGCCGCGCGAGGCGCTTCTTCCCTCGGGGCTGATCGCCCTTCGCCTCTTGGCCCTGGTGTATCTGACGCGGTGGGCGGCCCGCGCCGTCCTTCCGCGGGCGGCCCGCTGGCTCTTCGGCCGCGGCGGCATCGCGCGGCCGCGACCGCTGGCGCTCCTGATCGAGAGCGGGCGGATGACCCTGGCGCTCCTGCCGCTCGCGCTCGCCGAGGCGGAGCGGCAGCACACGGCGCTCCGGGCCCGCGCGATCCGTCCGGGACGCGGCCTGGGCGGCCGGGCGCGCTACCTCGCCGCGTGGCTTCTTCCGTACCTGGGGACGATGCTCCGCGTCGGCGACAGCTACGGCGAGGCGCTGCACGCGCGCGGCTACGCGCTCGGGGCGCGGCGCCGGGGATCGACTTCGTACCGGTGGGGCGCTCCCGAGGCGGCGGGCGCCCTCCTGTCCGCGGCGGCGGCCGCCTGGCTCGTCCGTGCTCGATGAACGGAAGGAGCGGGAGGAAACGCTCCGGATCGGGGTGGAATACGACGGGACCGCGTTCAGCGGCTGGCAGCGCCAGCCCCGGGCGCGGACCGTTCAGGGGGAGCTGGAGAAGGCCGTGGAGCGGATCGTGGGCGCCAAGGTCACGGTGAACGGGGCGGGGAGAACCGACGCGGGGTGCCACGCCGCGGGGCAGGTGGCTTCCTTCACGGCGGTCACGAGGCTCGCCCCGGAGCGGCTCCGCATGGCGATGAACGCGCACCTGCCTCCCGACGTCCGGGTGGTCGAGGCGGCGTTCGCGCCGAGGGGCTTCCACGCGCGCTTCCGCGCCATGCGCCGGAGCTATCGCTACCTCATCGTTCCGGAGCCGGCGGCGATCCGAAGGCGGCTGGCCTGGGCGCGCCGGATGCGCGCCGGGGCCGCGGAGCTGAACGAGGCGGTCGCGCCGCTCCTGGGGGAGCACGACTTCACGACCTTTTCGCGGCAGGGCGGGGACGAGACGTCGCCGGTCTGCCGCGTGACCCGCGCGGTGTGGAGCGGTTCCAAGGGCGCCCTCCGCTTCGACATCGAGGCGGACCGGTTCCTGTACACTATGGTACGCCGCATCGTATCGACCGCGATCGCCGCCGCCGAGCAGGGCGGCGGGCCGGCCGCCGTTCGAACGGCGCTCGAATCGAGGCGCCGGCGTCTGGGGGCGCCGCCGGCCCCGGCGCACGGCCTCTATCTCATGCGGGTCCGCTATCCCGGACTCGGATGGCTTCCGAAGGAGCGAATGCATGTCGTCGCTTGAAGCGGCGCCGCGGGCCGCGAAACCCCGGGGCCGCTGGCCGATTTCCACGCTGGGCGCGGGAGTGCTCTTCGGCGCGCTCCTGCTCGCCGCGCTCGTGCTCGCGACGCAGCGGCCCAAGGACCGCGCCGCCGAGACGGACGGCAAGCCGCTGTACGGAGGGCCGGGGAACGAGGTGAACCTGGCCGCCGCGGCGGGCTCCGACTCGGTCGGCGCCGCGCCCGCCTCGCTCGACACCTCCCGGCGCACGGCGATCGTCGCGGCCGCCGAGAAGGTCGGCCCCTCCGTGGTCACGCTGAGCGTGGTCCAGACCCAGGTGGTCCAGACCTCCCCCATCCCCTTCGGCGACGATTTCTTCGAGCCCTTCTTCCGCGACATGATCCCGCAGTATCGCTACCGCGAGCAGATCCCCAGCATGGGCTCGGGCTTCATCATCTCGTCGAACGGCTACGTGCTCACGAACGAGCACGTCGTGCGCAACGCCGAGAAGATCACGGTGATCCTCCCCGACGGGCGCCGGTTCGAGGGCAAGGTGCTCGGAAGCCATCCGCAGTACGACCTCGCCGTGGTGAAGATCGAGGGGAAGGACCTGCCCGTCGCCAAGCTCGGGACCTCGAGCGATCTCATGGTGGGCGAGTGGGCGCTGGCCATCGGAAACCCGTTCGGGTTCCTGTTGAACGACACCCAGCCGACCGTGACCGCGGGGGTCGTGAGCGCGACGCATCGCGACATCAAGTCGCAGGCCTCGAGTGCCGGGATCTACAAGAACATGATCCAGACCGACGCGGCCATCAACCCGGGGAACTCGGGCGGCCCCCTCGTGAACGCCAAAGGCGAGGTCGTCGGCATCAACACCTTCATCTTCACGAAGAGCGGCGGCTCGGAGGGGATCGGCTTCGCCATCCCGATCGACGCCGCGAAGAAGGTGGTGGACGAGCTGCTCAAGTACGGCAAGGTGCGGAACGTCTGGATCGGCGTCCGGACCTGGGAGCTCACCCCCTACGTCGCCGAGCGGCTCGGGACCAAGGACCGGAACGGGCTCTACGTCTCGGTGATCGAGAAGGGGAGCCCCGCGGACAAGGCGGGCATCAAGGTGGGCGACATCATCCGCAAGGTGAACGGGACCCCGATCCGGGACGTGGACGAGGCCTACCGCGCGCTCTTCGGAGCCAACGTCGGCGACACCATCTCCCTCACCGTCGAGCGCGACGGCAAGCTCCTCACGATGAGCCTCGCGCTCACCGAGCTGCCCGAGTGATCGCGCGCTACAGCCGTCCCGCGATGGCGGGGCTCTTCGACGACCGGGCGCGCTACGCGACCTGGCTCGACGTCGAGCTGGCGGTGACGCGCGCGCTGGAGCGCCGCGGGGAAGCGCCCGCGGGCGCTTCGGCGCGGATCGCGGCGGCGGCGCGCATCGACCCCGCGCGGATCGACGAGCTGGAAGCCACGCTCCGCCACGACGTGATCGCCTTCCTGACGCAGGTGGGGGAGACCGCCGGCGCCGACGCGCGCTACCTGCACCTGGGGATGACCTCCTCCGATCTCGTGGACACCGCCCTCGCGCTCACGCTGGTGCGCGCGACCGACCTGCTCCTGCCCGAGGTGGACGCGCTCCGGGAGGAGACGCGCCGTCTCGCGCTCCGCCACAAGGACACGGTGATGGTGGGGCGCACGCACGGCATCCACGCCGAGCCGATCACGTTCGGGCTCAAGGCGCTCGTCTGGTACGAGGAGCTGGGGCGCGCGCGGGAACGGCTCCAGCGCGCGCGCGCGACCATCGCCGTGGGGAAGCTCTCCGGCGCGGTCGGCACGCTGGCCCACCTGACCCCCGCTCTCGAAGAGGAGGTGCTCGCCTCGCTGGGCCTCCGCCCCGAGCCGGCCGCCACCCAGGTCGTGCAGCGCGACCGCCACGCCGAATTGCTCCAGATGCTCGCCCTGCTCGGCGCGTCGCTCGAGAAGATCGCGATGGAGATCCGCCACCTGCAGCGCACCGAGGTGCTCGAGGTCGAGGAGCCCTTCCGCGAGGGGCAGAAGGGCTCGTCGGCGATGCCACACAAGCGGAACCCGGTGAACTGCGAGCGGGTGTGCGGCCTCGCGCGGATCCTGCGCGCGAACGCGCACGCGGCGACCGAGGACGTGGCGCTCTGGCACGAGCGGGACATCAGCCACTCCAGCGTGGAGCGCGTGATTCTCCCCGACTCCTTCCTGCTCGCCGACTTCATGACGGCGCAGATGCGGGAGATCCTGGCCGGTCTGCACGTCTACCCCGACCGCATGCGCGCGAACCTCGAGGCGACGCGTGGACTGGTCTACTCTCAGCGAGCGCTCCTCGCCCTGACCGCGGCGGGGCTCTCGCGCGAGGACGCCTACGCACTGGTGCAGCGCCACGCGATGGCGGCGTGGAAGGAGCCGCCCGGCCTCCTGGCGAGACTGCAGGCCGATCCGGCCGCCACGAAGGCGCTCGATCCCGAGGCGCTGGCCCGCTGCTTCGAACCGGCCCACTTCCTGCGACACGTAAACCAAATCTTCGATCGCGTTCTGGGAGCTACCGTTGCAGCGGCTCGCTGACGCCCCGACGATCCCCCTCCGGGAGGCCGATCCGGCCCGCCGGAAGGCGCTGCTCGAGGCCGAAGGGCTGCGGCTCACGGCCGACGAGGCGGCGCGCATGCTCGAGCTGTTGGGACGCGACCCCACGCGCGTCGAGGCGACCATCTTCGACACGATGTGGAGCGAGCACTGCTCCTACAAGAGCAGCCGACGCGTGCTCCAGGCGCACCTTCCCACGAAGAGCCCCGACGTGATCCTGGGTCCGGGGGAGGACGCCGGCGTCGTGCGCTTCGGCGCCTGGAAGGGCGTCGAGTACGCGCTCGTGTTCGCGCACGAGAGCCACAACCATCCCTCCCAGGTCGTTCCGGTCGAGGGGGCCGCCACCGGCATCGGCGGCATCGTGCGCGACGTGAACTGCATGGGCGCCGAGGTGATCGGCGTCATGGACGCGCTCCGCTTCGGCGATCCCGAAGGTCCGCGCGCCTCCTCGGTGCGCGAGATCGTGCGCGGCGTCGTGGACGGGATCTGGCAGTACGCGAACGCCCTGGGCGTCCCCAACCTCGGCGGGGATGTCTTTTTCTCGCCGCGCTTCGACGAGAACTGTCTCGTGAACGTCGTGGCGCTGGGGCTGGTGCGCGCCGACCGGATCGTGCGGAGCCGCGTGCCGGAGGCGGCCTCGCGCGAGCCGTACGTCTTCGTGCTGGTGGGGAAGCCGACCGACGAGACCGGGTTCGGTGGCGCCTCCTTCGCCTCGGCCATCCTCGAGGAGAACACCGAAGGGCAGCGGGGCCACGTGCAGGTCCCCGACCCCTTCCTGAAGCGGGTGCTCTTCGAAGCCAACCGGGCCGCGCTCGACTGGCTGGACGCGCAGGGCGCGGCCTTCGGCTTCAAGGACCTCGGCGCCGGGGGGATCGCGTGCGCCTCGAGCGAGCTGGCCGCGGCCGGCGGGTTCGGGATGGACGTCGACCTGGACCAGATCCCCACGGCGCCCGGCGACTATCCGGCCGAAGTGATCGCCTGCTCCGAGACGCAGGAGCGCTTCGCGCTCGTGGTCCCGGAGCGGCTCGCCGGGGGACTCCTCCGGATCTACAACGAGGACTACGCGCTCCCGCTCGTCTATCACGGCGCGCGCGCCGCGGTGGCGGGACGGGTGCGCACCGACGGGCGCTACCGGATCCTGCGCGGCGGCCAGCCCGTGGCGGAGGCTCCGGTCGAGGTGATCACCGCGGGCATCGAGCACGACCGCCCGCGCCGTCCTCGCCACGCCGAGCCGCCCGAGACGCCGCTTCCGCCGGTGCGGGACCACGGCGCCCTCTTCCGCTCCATGATCGCGTCGCCGAACGTCGCCTCGCGCGCGCCGATCCTCCGCTATTACGACACCGAGGTGCAGGCGCGCGTCGTGATCCGCGCCGGCGAGGCCGACGCGTCGGTGCTCGCTCCGGTGCCCGGCGCGCCGCTCGGCTGCGCCCTCACCGTGGACGGCAATCCGTGGTACGTCGCGGCCGATCCCTACTGGGGGACGGCGCACGTCGTGCTGGAGGCGCTCCGGAATCTCGCCTGCGTCGGAGCGCGCCCCGTCGCGCTCACCGACTGTCTCAACTTCGGGAATCCCGAAGACCCCGAGGTCTTCGACGAGTTCGTGCGCAGCGTGCGCGGACTGGGCGACGCCGCGCGCGAGCTCGCGCCCGGGGGACCCTCGGGCCCGCCGGTGGCCGTGGTCTCGGGCAACGTCTCCTTCTACAACGAGTCGGCGACGGGGCGCTCCATCGAACCCTCGCCGATCGTGGCCGCGCTCGGCGTCCTGGAGGATTACAGCGTCGCCGTCTCGTCGGCCCTCCGCGCCCATCCGGGCGTGCTCGTGCTGAGCGGGCCGCGCGGCACGGCGACCGGCGCCTCGCAGCTCCGGCACCTCCTCACCGGCGAGACCGGCGGCGCGCTTCCCCCGCTCGATTTCGACCTCGAGCGGCGGCGGCTGAACGCCGTGCGCGAGGCGGTGCGGCGGGGGCTGGTCCGCTCCTGCCACGACATCTCCGAAGGCGGGCTGGCGGTCGCGGCGCTCGAGATGGCGCTCGGCGGCTTCGCTTCGGGCGGCTTCGGGCTCCAGATCCCGATCTCGGCGCTCGGCGACACGCCGGCCGAGATCCGGCTCTATGCCGAGGCGCCGGGATTCCTGATGGAGGCGTCGAACGACGCGCTGGGCGCGCTGCTCGATCTCTTCGCCAAGCAGGGGGTGGACGCGACGATGATCGGCCGCACGCTTCCCGAGCCGAAGCTCCGCTTCATGGACGGCGGCACGACCCTGATCGAGGCGGACCTCGCCGAGCTGCGCGATCTCTACGGCGGCGCGCTCCGCCCCTACGTGGAGGCGTGACCATGGCGCGCGCGGCGGTCATCCAGATTCCGGGCGTCAACTGCGAGTACGAGAGCGCTCGGGCCCTGGAGCGCGTCGGCATCGAAGCGTCGATCCTCCGCTTCAACGAGCCCGCGTCGGTGCTCTCCGAGTTCGACGCCTATCTCCTGCCGGGCGGCTTCGCGTTCCAGGACCGAATCCGCGCCGGGGCGGTCGCCGCCAAGCTCCCCGCCGTCGAGCGGATCGCGGCCGAATCGGAGCGGGGGAAGATCGTGGTCGGAATCTGCAACGGAGCGCAGGTGCTGGTCGAAGCGGGGCTCGTCCCCGGGATCCGTCCAGGCCGCGTGGAGCTCGCGCTCGCGCCCAACAAGGCGCCGCGGCGCCAGGGCTATCTCTGCCGCTGGATCTGGGTGCGGGCCGAAGAGGGTCCCGGGCGCGACGCCTTCACCGCCGCGCTCGAGCCCGGCGCGGTGGTGCCGCTCCCGATGGCGCACGGCGAAGGGCGCTTCGAGACCGCCGACCCCGACGTGCGCCGCGCGATCGAGTCGGAGGGGCTCGCCCTTCTTCGCTACGTCGCGCCCGGCGGCGCGCCCGCGCGCGGGTGGCCGGACGATCCCAACGGGGCGATGCTCCACGCCGCCGGCATCACCAACCGGGGCGGAAACGTGCTGGCGTTCATGCCGCACCCCGAGCGGGCAAACGCCCTGAAGCACGTCCCGCTCGACCTGCCCGGCACCTGGGGCGAGGCGAGGCGCCGCGCGGTGGGAACCTGGGAGGCGCTGGAAGGGGACGGCCCGGGAGCCTTCCTCTTCCGCTCCCTCGCCGCGCGGCTGGGCGCCGCCACGCCGGCGGGAAGGTCGCGATGAGCTCGGTTCTTCTCATACGGCTCAAGATCCCCGATCTCACCGCCTTGACCGCGCTCGACGCCGGGCGCGCGCTCCTTCCGGCGGGCCAGGAGCTCATGCGGCTGGTGCGGGAAGAGGTGGTCCTCTTCGAGCCGGCCGGGGAGTCGCGAGCTCCGGGATCGGCCGCCGCCCGGGAGCTGGACGCGAAACTCCTGAAAGCGGTGGAGACCAGCAACTTCTTCGTGAATCCAAACAAGGAGCGCTACCGGCTGATCGCCGCCTCCGAGCGGGGGGAGGCCTGGACGCCGCCCGAGGGGAGCTGGGGCATCCTGACGCGCCCGCGCGGAGATACGCGGGACGCCGGGCTCCTCGAGCGCCTGCAGCGGGAGCACCCGCTGGCGGGGCTTTCGGCGATCCGGCGGGGGCGCGTCTGGTGGCTCTGGACCCGCGGGGCCGACGGAAGCGCGGGCAGGGAAGGGGCGCTGGAGGCGCTGGGACCGGTGGAGCACGCCGGCCGGGGGCTCCTGGTGAATCCCCATTCCGAGTCGTGGCTCGTTCTTCCGGGTCCCATTCCCTGGACCCGCATCGAAACGTTTCTCGCGGCGCCGGAGCCGGCGGCCGCGGCCACCACCACCTGAGAGGAGCGATCGTGGACGAAGCCCAGGACGACCGGCTGCGGGAGGAATGCGGCGTGTTCGGCATCTGGGGCGCGGAGAACGCGGCGCGCCTCGCCTACGCCGGACTCTACGCCCTCCAGCATCGCGGGCAGGAGAGCGCCGGGATCGTGGCCAGCGACGGAAAGGAGTTCCACGCCCACCGCGGCCTGGGCCTCGTCTCCGACGTCTTCGCCGGAGGCGTCCTCGACCGTCTGACGGGCCACGTCGCGATCGGACACAACCGCTACTCCACCACGGGCCGGAACCACCCCCAGAACGCCCAGCCGCTCGTCGTGAACTACCGCGAGGGGGACCTCGCGATCGGCCACAACGGGAATCTTGTGAACGCGCTCGCGCTGCGCCGCGAGATGGAAGAGCAGGGCTCCATCTTCCAGACCACCAGCGACACCGAGGTGATCCTCCACCTGATCGCGCGCTCCAAGGCGACGGAGCTGGAGCGGATGATCCCCGAGGCGCTGGCGCGCTGCCAGGGGGCCTACTCGCTCGTGATCCTCGCGGGCGAGACCCTCGTCGGCGTGCGCGATCCGCGCGGCTTCCGACCGCTCTGCCTGGGACGGCGCGGCACGGCGCACGTGCTCGCGAGCGAAACCTGCGCGCTCGACATCGTCGGCGCCGACTTCGTCCGCGAGATCGATCCGGGGGAGATGGTGGTCATCGACCGGGACGGGGTGCGCTCGTTCCGGATCCTCGCGCCCGAGCCGCAGCGCGCCTGCGTCTTCGAGCTGATCTACTTCTCCCGCCCCGACAGCGTCGTCTTCGGCGTGAGCGTGGACTCGGTGCGGCGCAAGCTGGGACGCCGCCTGGCCGAGGAGCATCCCGCTGACGCCGACATCGTCATCTCGGTGCCGGACTCCAGCAACTCCGCCGCCCTGGGATTCGCCGAGGCGTCGGGTCTCCCCTTCGAGCTGGGCCTGATCCGGAACCACTACGTCGGGCGCACCTTCATCGCCCCCGAGCAGATCACGCGCTCCTTCGGCGTGAACATGAAGTTCAACGCCGTGCGCCGCATCCTGGACGGCAAGCGCGTCGTGGTCGTGGACGACTCGATCGTGCGCGGCACGACCAGCCGGAGCCTCGTCATGATGCTCCGCGCCGCCGGCGCGAAGGAGGTCCACTTCCGGGTCTCCAGCCCGCCGATCGGCTGGTCCTGCTACTACGGCATCGACACGCCGAACCGCCGCGAGCTGATCGCCTCGTCGCACACGATTGAGGAGATCCGGAACTACCTGCACGTCGACTCCCTGGGCTATCTCTCCATGGAGGGGCTGCGCTCCTGCGTGGAGACGCCGGACGCGCACTGCTACGCCTGCTTCAACGGCGACTACTCGGTGCGGTTCGGCGAGGAGATGGACAAGTTGGCGATGGAACGCCCGGCTGTGAAGAACGGCGGCGCCAAGGCGTAACGCACTCGACGGCCGTGCCTACGGGCGGCCGAGCGCACTGCGTTTGGCGCGAGGGGAGACAGCCATTCGGGCGGCCGCCCTCCGGCCCGACTCTCTCCACTTGTTTGGGAAACACCTCGGCGGGCCTCCGGGAGGCGCCCTCCGCGGCTGCCTCCCCTCGCGTCCACGGATCGCGTCTCGACCTGCCGACCACTGCTCTCCCACGATCTAATCGAGGCGAGATCCCTGGCTAACTTTTTACCGTCGCTAGCGGCGGTGAATCGATGGGCAAGTGTCTTCATGGATTGACGCGACAGAACGTCCTTACGTTGTCACCGGAGAGCGCAGGTGGGTCCGGGCGATGAGGTCAGGTCGCACGGACCTTTGTGCCGCTGGTCAGCTCTCGACCGCTCCTCGCCGAGGCTGACCGCTTTTATCCGTTTCAAACTCCGGCCTCGCCGCCCGCCGAAAACCCTAAGCCGAAGAATCGTCTTCGCTTTGGCCGGAGTAGATCCGGCGTCTTCCGTGGCACGCCGATTGCCCTTTCGGTCGCGGCCGGAACCCGTCCGGGGCCGGCGCCACCCTGGAGATCGACGGTGACCGAGAGCAAGCGGAAGAAGGTGGGGGAGTACCTCCTCGAGGCGGGCCTCATCACGGAGGACCAGCTCAAGGAAGCGCTCCGCCGTCAGCGGCAGACGAAGGAGCCCCTGGGACAGATCCTGGCGCGCGCGGGCTTCGTCGACGAGGGAGACGTCTGTCGTGTCCTTCACCAGCAGCTCGGGCTTCCGATCGTGGACCTCCAGGCCCTCGCCATCGACGAGGCGGTGATCGCCCTGGTCAAGGAGGAGCTGGCCAAGCGCTACACCGCGATCCCGGTCGGCAAGGAGAATCAGAACACGATCCGGGTCGCGATGGCCGATCCGCTGAACGTCTCGGCCATGGAGGACATCCGCTTCCAGAGCGGCTACTTCGTGCGCCCGGTCCTGGCACCCCCCACGGACATCCTCGAAGCGATCACGCGCTACTACCATCTCGACGACTCGGTCGGGGAGGTGCTCGAGAACATCATCCGGAGCGACCCGGGGCGGGAAGTGCGCGAGCTGGTCGAGGACGCGCAGGAGGAGTCGCTGACGGCGAACGCGGCCGAGCTGGCTGCCGGCTCGCCGATCGTGCGCCTGGCGAACTGGATCATCGCCCGCGCGGTCGAGCTCCGCGCGAGCGACATCCACATCGAGCCGCAGGACAAGGGCGTGGGCGTGCGCGTGCGCGTGGACGGCCTGCTGCAAGACCTGGAGCGGATGCCGAAGTGGACGCAGGGAGCCCTGATCTCGCGCATCAAGATCCTCGCCGCCCTCGACATCGCCGAAAAGCGCATCCCGCAGGATGGCCGCTTCCGCGTGGAGTCGGAGGGACGCCGCATCGATCTCCGCGTCTCCACGCTTCCGACCCTGCACGGCGAAAAGATCGTGATCCGCATCGTCGACCAGGAGCGCACCGCGCTCCGGCTGGACACGCTGGGGCTGACGCCGCAGAGCCTGGCCGACATCCGGGAGTTCGCCGGAAGACCGCAGGGGATCCTGATCGTCACCGGGCCGACGGGAAGCGGCAAGACGACGCTCCTCTATTCCATCCTCGAGCAGATCCACTCGGTCACGAAGAACATCATCACGGCCGAGGACCCGATCGAGCACCAGGTCCCGGGCGTGAACCAGGTGCAGGTGGACGAGAAGAGCAAGAAGACCTTCGCCTCGGTGCTCCGCGCCATGCTGCGCCAGGACCCGGACGTCATGATGGTGGGCGAGGTGCGCGACGCCGAGACGGCGCAGATCGCGTTTCGCGCCTCGATCACGGGGCACCTGGTGCTCTCGACGGTGCACACCAACGATGCCGCCTCCGCCGTGACCCGTCTGGTCGACCTGGGGCTCGCCCCCTACATGGTCTCCTCGGCGCTGATCGCGGTGATCTCGATGCGCCTGGTGCGGACGCTCTGTCCCAAGTGCAAGGACGCCTACGTCCCCTCGGCCGACCTGCTGCGCTCGGCGGGCCTCTCCGGAAGCGACGCGCGGCGCCTGGTGCTCTATCGCCCCGCCGGGTGCGAGGCGTGCAACGGCACCGGCTATCGCGGGCGCACGGGCATCTACGAGATCCTCGAGATGAAGGAATCGCTCCGCCGGCTGGTCACCTCGGGCGGCACCGAGGCGATGATCCGCGCCGCCGCCGTCGAGGCGGGCATGGTGCCGATCGGACAGGACGGGCTCTCCAAGGCGCTCGCGGGGGAGACGACGATCGACGAGCTGCGCCGCGTGATCTACACGCCCGACGAGTCGGGACGCATCTGCGGCGGCTGTCACGCCACCATCTCGTCCGACTTCTCCTTCTGTCCGGAGTGCGGGACGCGCGCCGAGCTGGCGTGCGGGCAGTGCGGCAAGCGCGTCGCGCCCGAGTGGTCGTACTGCACGGGATGCGGGCACCCGCGGGCGGGCGCCGTCAGCGACGTCGAGCCCGGCGCGCTTGACCCATCCTCGTTCGCTCCCTAGAATCCCCCGACTTCCCGCCCGCTGCGGCAACGAGCCGCGCCCGGAGGCGGCGGGAGCGAACACGATCGCGGGAGCCCCGTGTCCATTCAGGAAGTCCGCCGCGCGAAGCTCCAGGCGCTCCAGGAGCGCGGGATCCAGCCGTACGCCTACCGATACGACGCCACGCACCGCTCCGCCGCGATCCGCGCGCAGCACGCCGCCCTGGAAGCTTCCGGTGAGGCGGTGCGCGTCGCCGGGCGCCTGATGACGAAGCGGGGCCACGGCAAGGCCTCGTTCGCCCACATCAAGGACGAGGACGGGCTTCTCCAGATCTATCTCCGCGAGGACGCGCTCGGCCCGGAGGCCTACGCCGAGGCGCTGGACTTCGACCTCGGCGACTGGGTCGGCATCGAGGGGTCGGTGTTCCGGACCAAGACGGGCGAGATCACGGTCAAGGCCGCGGCGGTGACGCTCCTCTCCAAGTCGCTCCACCCGCTTCCGGAGAAGTGGCACGGGCTGACCGACGTCGAGATCCGCTACCGCCAGCGCTACACCGATCTCGTCGTGAACGACGAGGTCCGCGCCGTGTTCAAGGCGCGCGCCCGCCTGATCCGCTCGATCCGGGAATTTCTCGACGCCCGGGGGTATCTGGAGGTGGAGACGCCCGTGCTGCAGCCGCTCTACGGCGGGGCCGCGGCGCGCCCCTTCACGACGCATCACAACGCGCTCGACATGCCGCTCTACCTGCGGATCGCGGATGAGCTGTATCTCAAGCGCCTCATCGTCGGGGGCTTCGAGCGCGTCTACGAGATCGCGAAGGACTTCCGGAACGAGGGGATCGACCGGAGCCACAACCCCGAGTTCACCATGCTCGAGTTCTACCAGGCCTATGCGGACTACGAGACGATGATGGAAGTGACGCAGGACCTGATCGTGCACGCGGCGCGGACCCTCCACGGTGGCACCCTGGTGCCGCACGAGGGGAGGACGATCGATTTCGCGCCTCCCTGGAACCGGCTCCGCTACAAGGAGGCCGCGGCGAAGGCGCTCGGCGTCGCCGCCCTCCCGGAAGGGGAGGAGGATCTCCGCGCGCTGGCCGGGCGCGCCGGCTTGAAGCTCGATCCCGCATTCGGGTGGGGGCGGATCCTGGACGAGGTGGTCTCGGAGAAGGTGCAGCCCGGCCTGGAGCGGCCGACGTTCCTTCTCGACCATCCCAGGGACGTGTCGCCGCTCGCCAAGACGCGCCGCGGCGACCCCACCGTCGTGGAGCGCTTCGAGCTGATCGTCGCGGGGATGGAGGTCGCGAACAGCTTTTCGGAGCAGAACGACCCGCTGGAGCAGCGCCGCGCCTTCGAGGCGCAGATGCGCCAGCGGGAGCGCGGCGACGACGAGGCGCAGATGCTGGACGAGGACTACCTGCGCGCCCTGGAGCTGGGCATGCCGCCGACGGGGGGCGTGGGGATCGGGGTCGACCGGCTGATCATGCTGCTCGCCGACCAGCGGAGCATTCGCGACGTGATCCTCTTCCCGCAGATGCGCCCCGAAGAACGCGCCGGCGAGGAGGGCGCCTAGCGCTCCGCCCGGAGCGGCGGCCCGGCACCCACGGATGGGCTACGTCTGGATCATCGCCTCGCGCTACCTGCGCTCGAAGCGGCGGCTCAACTTCATCACGCTCGTGAGCCTGCTGGCCATCGGCGGCGTCTTCGTTGGCACCGCGGCCCTGACGATCGTCCTCTCGGTCATGAACGGGTTCGAGGACCAGGTGCAGCGGCGGATCGCGGGCACGAACGCGCACATCGCCGTCCTCTCCGGCGACGACCGGCCGATGCGGGAAAATCCCGATCTCGTCCGCGCGATCCGGAAGACGCTGCCCACGGCCCAGGTCGCGCCGTTCGTCTACGGCAAGGTGATGGTGGCCTCGCGCCACGGGATCGACGGCATGGTGCTGAAGGGGGTGGACCCGCCCGCCGAGGCGCGCGTGACCGACATCCTCGCGCACCTGACGCCCACCCGCGACGCGTTCGAGGGGGGCGATCTGCCGGGCATCGCGCTCGGCCGCGAGCTGGCCTCGCGCCTCCGCGTGGCGACCGGCGACGTGATCCTGATCAGCCTGCCCACGGAGGAGCCGGGAGGGGTTCTGGGCGGCGTGCCGCGCACGACGCGGCTCCGCGTGACCTCGATCTTCGAGTCGGGGCTCTACGAGTACGACTCCTCCTTCGGCGTGGTCCTCGCGCCGACGGCCGCGTCCTTCTTCCGCCTCGACGGCGAGATCACCGGCTACCAGCTTCGCATTCCCGACATGTTCCGAGCGGCCGAGGACTCGCGGGCGCTGGAGCAGGCGCTCGGGCCCTCCTACCGGGTGACGAACTGGATCGACCTCAACCGGAATCTGTTCGCCTGGATGCGCATCGAGAAGGCGGTGATGTTCACGATCCTGATCCTCATCGTGATCGTGGCGGCCGTGAACATCGTCTCGAGCCTGGTCATGCTCGTTCTTGAGAAACGCCGCGACATCGGTGTTCTACGCACCATGGGGGTGACTCCGAGGGGCATCCTCCAGATCTTCCTGCTCCAGGGGACCCTGGTGGGGCTGTGCGGCACGGCGCTCGGGCTGGGCGCGGGCGTTGCCGTCTCGTATGCGCTGGGCCGCTGGAAGCTGCTCCATCTTCCCGGGGAGATCTACTTCATCGACACCCTGCCCGTGAAAATGGAATGGCACGACATCGTCTTCGTGGCGGTGGCGGCGACGGTGACCTGCTTCCTCGCGAGCCTCTATCCCGCGTGGCAGGCCGCGCGGCTTGCCCCGGTCCAGACGATCCGGTATGAATGAGCCGGGTGAGGGCGAAGCACCCCTGCTCGAAGCGGAAGGCCTGGCCAAGACTTACGACGAAGGGATCGCGCCGGTCGTGGTGTTGCGCGACGTCTCCCTCCGGGTGATGCCGGGGGAGATGGTCGCGGTGGTGGGAGCCTCGGGCTCCGGAAAGTCGACGCTGCTCCACCTGCTGGGGGGGCTCGACCGGCCCACCGCCGGCACCGTGCGGGTCGCAGGCGTCGCGATGTCGTCCCTCGACGAGGAGGGGCGCTCGAAGCTACGCGGCCGGTCGGTGGGGTTCGTGTTCCAGTTCCACCAGCTCCTCCCCGAATTCACCGCGCTGGAGAACGCGATGATGCCGGGGTGGATCGCGGGAAGACCGGCGCCCCAGGTGCGGAAACGGGCCGAGAGCCTGCTTCGGGACCTCGGCCTGGGCGGACGGCTGGAGCACAAGCCCTCCGAGCTTTCGGGCGGGGAGCAGCAGCGCGTGGCCGTGGCGCGAGCCTTGCATCTGCAACCGGCAGTGCTGCTTGCGGACGAGCCGACCGGCAATCTGGACCGTCCGGCCACCATGGCGCTGCTGGAGATTCTGGAGCGGTACCGGCAGGAAGAATCCCAAGCCATTGTGATCGCGACGCATAATGCGGAAGTGGCCGGTGCGGCGGGACGGGTCCTGAGCCTACAGGATGGACGACTCCAGCCGATGAAAGTGATGCCGACCCGCATCTAAACGGCGAGGGACCGTCAGGAGGGAAGAGCGGCCATGCAGTGCCAGCTGTGCGGGAAGCGACCCGCGATCGTCCATTTCACGGAAATCGTGAACAACAAGAAGTCGGAATACCACGTCTGCGAGAAGTGCGCCGAAGAGCGGGGCTACAGCGTGCCCCTCCTGAAAACAAAGTTTTCAGTCGGCGATCTCCTCGCGGGCATGGTGGACCAGACCGGCGTCGGCGAGGAGGCCAAGGTCGGGCGCGTGCAGTGTCCGCGCTGCGGCATGGTCTATTCGAGTTTCCGGGAGACGGGCCGCCTCGGCTGCTCCGAGTGCTACGTGACGTTCCGCACCCAGCTCCGGCCGCTCCTGCGCCGGATCCACGGAAGCACGAAGCACGTCGGCAAGGCGCCGCGGCGGGACGACGCGCGCACGAACCTGCGCCACGAGATCCAGCGCCTCCACGAAGAGATGCAACGCGCGATCGAGCGGGAGGAATTCGAGACCGCCGCCAGCCTCCGCGACCAGATCCGCGCCATGGAAGGGCAGGAGACGACGGAGACGACCGGGGAGGGGGCGGCGTGAAGCTGACCACGCTGGCGCGATCGCTGGGCCGCTGGCTGGACGGGACGGGGCCGTCGTCGGACATCGTCCTCTCCACGCGCGTCCGGCTCGCGCGCAACATGAAGGACGTCCCCTTCACCCACCGGGCGCGCGAAGAGCAGCTCGCGATGGTCTACTCCAGCGCGATCACCGCCGTGCGCAAGACGCCGCCGCTCGCGCACTCGTCGGCGTTCCAGATGCGCGATCTGACGCCGCTCGACCGGCAGTTCCTGGTCGAGCGCCATCTGATCTCGAACGATCTGGCCGACAACGGGAAGCTTCGCGGGCTGCTCGTGATGCCCGACGAGAGCGTGGCCGTGATGGTGAACGAAGAGGACCATCTTCGCCTGCAGGCGCTGGCGTCGGGGTTCCAGCTCCGCTCGGCCTGGGAGGCGGTCAACGCCATCGATGATGAATTGGCGCAGGACCTCGACTATGCTTTCAGCGACGAGCTCGGCTATTTGACGGCGTGCCCGACGAATGCGGGCACCGGCATGCGCGCCTCGGTGCTGATCCACCTGCCCTCGCTCGTCCTGACCAAGCAGATCGGCAAAGTGCTCCAGGGCATCACGCAGGTGGGTCTCGCCGTGCGCGGCTTCTACGGCGAGGGCTCGCAGATCATGGGGAACTTCTTCCAGATCTCGAACCAGACGACGCTGGGTCAGAGCGAGCGGGAGACGATCGACAGTCTGGAGCGGGTGACGCGACAGATCATCGACTACGAGCAGCGGGCGCGGGACGAGCTGGTCAAGGACGCCCGCGTGCAGATCGAAGACAAGATCTGGAGGGCCTACGGGACCCTGCGGCACAGCCGCGTGATCTCGTCCCAGGAAGTGATCAACCTCTCCTCGGCGGTGCGCTTCGGCGTGGCGCTGAACATGGAGGGGCTGACCGACGTGCCGACATTGAACGAAATGTTGATCCGCACCCAGCCGGCGCACCTGCAGCTCTTCACGGGGCGCGAGATGGAGCAGCGCGAACGGAACGTGGTCCGCGCCGACTACGTCCGCCACCTCCTCGAAGGCGGCGGGGACGATGCGGTGCGCTCGAATTAGGGCGAGGCGGGAGGCTCGCAGCTGATGCATGACAAGTTCACGGAACGCGTGCGCAAGGTGATGTACCTCGCCCGCGAGGAGGCGGCCCGGCTCCAGCACGACTACATCGGGACCGAGCACCTTCTCCTGGGCGTCATCCGCGAAGGAGAGGGAATCGCCGCCACGGTGCTGAACAATCTGGGCCTCGACCTGGACGCCATCCGCCAGGCGGTCGAGAGCATGGTCGCCTCCACCGGAGGCACGCTCACGATCGGCGAGATCCCGTTCACGCCGCGGGCGAAGCGGGTGCTCGAGCTGTCGGTGGACGAAGCGCGCCAGCTCGGCCACAACTACGTCGGCACCGAGCATCTCCTCCTGGGGCTGATCCGGGAAGGGGAGGGCGTCGCCGCGCGCGTCCTGCTCGAGCTGGGCGTGGACCGGAAGAAGGTGCGCGAGGAGACCCTGAAGCTCCTGGGCGGCACGCCGTCGGCGTCGCAGCCGGAGCGCGAGGGGAAGGTCGAGACGCCGGCGCTGAACCAGTTCGGCCGCGACCTGACCGCCCTGGCCCGGGAGAACAAGCTCGACCCCATCATCGGGCGCGAGTCCGAGATCGAGCGCGTCATCCAGGTGCTCTCCCGCCGGAAGAAGAACAACCCGATCCTGATCGGGGAGCCCGGCGTGGGGAAGACCGCCATCGCCGAGGGGCTGGCCGAGCGGATCGTCGAGAACCGGGTCCCGGAGACCCTCAAGGACAAGCGGATCGTTACGTTGGACCTCGCGGCGGTGGTCGCGGGTACCAAGTATCGCGGCCAGTTCGAAGAGCGCCTCAAGGCGGTCATGAACGAGATCCGGGAATCCAAGGACACCATCATCTTCATCGACGAGCTCCATACCATCGTCGGGGCGGGCGGCGCCGAGGGCGCCATCGACGCCTCGAACATGCTGAAGCCGGCGCTGGCGCGCGGCGAGCTCCAGTGCATCGGGGCCACCACGCTCGACGAGTTCCGGAAGTACATCGAGAAGGACGGGGCCCTGGAGCGGCGCTTCCAGCCGATCATGGTCGACCCCCCCTCGGTGGACGAGACGATCCAGATCATCATGGGGCTGCGCGACAAGTACGAGGCGCACCACGGCTCCAAGTACACGGACGACGCCATCGTCGCGGCGGTGAAGCTGGCCGACCGCTACATCAACGACCGCTTCCTCCCGGACAAGGCCATCGACGTGATCGACGAGGCGGGCGCCTGCGCGCGCCTCTCGATGTCGGCCATTCCCTCCGAGGTGCGCGAGCTGGAGAAGCAGGTCGAGGAAGTGGCCAAGGAGAAGGAAGCCTCGATCCAGCAGCAGGAGTTCGAGAAGGCGGCCCGCTTCCGCGACAAGGAGAAGGAGCTCCGCGCGAAGCTCCGCGAGCACAAGAAGAACTGGAACGAGATCAAGCACGAGACCGAGGTCAAGGTGGACGCCGACCTCATCGCGCAGGTCATCTCGCGCATGACCGGCATCCCGATCTCGCGCATCGAGGAAAAGGAATCGGAGAAGCTCCTCCGCATGGAGGAGGAGATCCGGAAGTCGATCGTCGGGCAGGACGAGGCCGTCGCGGCCGTCTCCCGCGCCATCCGGCGGAACCGGGCCGGGCTCAGGGATCCGCGGCGTCCCATCGGCTCCTTCATCTTCCTCGGCCCGACCGGCGTGGGGAAGACCGAGCTGGCGCGCGTGCTCGCGCGGTTCCTCTTCGACGACCCGGACGCGCTCATCCGGATCGACATGTCGGAGTACATGGAGAAGTTCTCGGTCTCGCGGCTGATCGGCGCCCCGCCGGGGTACGTGGGCCACGAGGAGGGCGGGCAGCTGACGGAGAAGGTCCGCCGGAAGCCCTACTCGGTGGTGCTCCTCGACGAGATCGAGAAGGCCCATCCCGACGTGTTCAACATCCTGCTCCAAGTGCTGGACGACGGGCAGCTCACCGACAGCCTGCGGCGCCGCGTCGATTTCAAGAACACGGTGCTGATCATGACGTCGAACCTCGGAGCCCGGCAGATCAAGGGGCAGCGCGCGCTGGGCTTCGGCGAGCGTACCGAGGACTCGACCTACGACAACATGAAGCGGACGATCCTCGAGGAGCTGAAGCGCAACTTCAATCCGGAGTTCCTGAACCGGATCGACGAGGCGATCGTCTTCCACCCGCTGTCGCGCCCGCAGATGGAGCAGATCACCGGCATCCTGCTGCAGCAGGTGTCCGAGCGGCTGCGCCAGAGCGGCGTCAAGGTCACGTTCGAGCCCTCGGTCGTCGACCTCCTCATCGAGAAGGGGTTCGACGCCGCGCTGGGAGCCCGTCCGCTCAAGCGCGCCATCCAGAAGCTCATCGAAGACCCCCTCTCCGAGCACGTGCTGCGCGGCCAGCTGAAAGAAGGCAGCGACGTGCTCATCTCCCGTGCCGGTGACGAGCTGACCTTTGCGTCCTGATGCCTGACGCCATTCGAGCCGCGGCGCCCCGAAGGGGGGGCCGCGGTCTCGCGGCCCGCGCCGCGATCCCGTGCTTCGCGGCGCTTTTCCTGACGCTCGGACCCGGGACGCCCGGCGCGAGCGCCCAGATCGCCAACCCGCCCTCGTCCTCGCCGTTCGACACCACGTCGGCGCCCGCGACGCCGCTGCCCGAGCCTCCCGCGGCTCCGGCGCCGTCGCCCTCGGGTCCGGCGGTCGTCCACTCGGTCCGGGCCTCAGGCTTCGCCAACGTGGACTCCACCGTCATTCTCCGGACCTTCGGATTCAAGGCGGGCGATCCCTACGATCCCGCGGGCGTGCGCGCGGGCGTGCGGCGGCTCTTCGCGACCGGCCTCTTCACTGACGTGGACGTCCAGGATGCCTCCACCCCCGCGGGGGTGGATCTGAACGTGCAGGTCAAGGAGCGGCTGCGGATCCAGGGCGTGCAGTTCAGCGGCGCGAAGAAGATCGAAGAGAAGACGCTGAAGACCAAGATCACGGTGGCGACGGGGCAGCTGGTCGATCCGGGCACGCTGGAGCTCGACGCCCGGAAGATCCAGGACGCCTATGCCGACGAGGGCTACGGCCACGCGCGGGTCCACACGATCACGCGCCCCGCCGGCCCCGGCGCGGTCACGGTGATCTTCCAGGTCGAGGAGGGGGAGAAGGAGAAGGTGCGCGGCATCACCGTGCACGGCGCGAACACCCTCTCGGCCGAGGGCATCCGCAAGTCGATGAAGAGCCGGACGCCGGCCTTTCTGAAGAGCGGGACCTACAAGCCCTCCCAGATCGAAGACGACGAGACCAAGATCCGGCTGTACATGCGCAGCCGCGGATTCCGCGACGCCGACGTGGATTCGATCCGCGCGATCGAGACCCCCGACGGCAAGGGCGTCCTGCTCCACGTCTACGTGCGCGAGGGACCCCGCTACCGGTTCGGGAACGTGGCGTGGACGGGAAACAGCGCCGTGCCGCGCGCAGCGCTCGACATCGCGACGATGATCCGCCCCGGCACGCCGTACAACGAGAGCCAGGTCCAGAAGACGCTGGAGCAGGCCTACTCGCTCTACCAGGAACAGGGGTACCTCTTCCTCTCGATCGATCCCAAGTTCACCGACCGCGACTCGGTGGTGGACGTCGACTTCCAGGTGCAGGAGGGGAACCGCTCGCGCGTGGCCGACCTGCGGATCGTGGGGAACACGCGCACCAAGGAGAACGTCATCCGCCGCGAGGCCTCGGTCCGCCCGGGGGACGTCTTCCGGCGCTCGGCCCTGATCCGCACCCAGCGGGACATCTTCGGCCTGGGCTATTTCCAGGACGTCAACGTGGACTACGAGCCGACCGGCGACAGCGCGGACATCCGGCTGACCCTGAAGGTCCAGGAGAAGCAGACGGGAACGGCCAGCGCCGGAGCGGGGTACTCCAGCCAGACCGGCGTGACCGGCTTCCTGGAGCTGGGACACAACAACCTGTTCGGCAACGGCCAGAGCATCTCCGTCCGGCTCGAGCGGGGGAGCCACACCGGCAACATCGAGCTCTCCTTCACCGAGCCCTGGTTCCGGGACACCCCCCTCTCCCTGGGGGCCGACATCTTCAACACGCAGCGGGACCTCGACTTCTACGACCGGAAGGACGTGGGCGGAGGGGTCCGGCTGGGGCGGCCGCTGCCGTGGCCCGACTACACCCGGGGCGTGATCGCTTACGATCTTCGGGACGTGACGCTGTCGAACATCCGGGCCGTCAGCCCGGGCGAGCCGTCGAACCTGGCCGAGCTTCGAACGACCAAGTGGCCGCGCCGCGTGAGCAGCGTGACCCTGACCTTCACCCGCAACAGCACCGACAACCCCTTCTATCCGACGCGCGGCTCCCGGCTGAGCTGGGGAAACGAGATCGCGGGGGGCCTCTTCGGAGGGGTGGAGCACTACACGAAGGAGACCGTGGAGCTGCGGAATTTCAGCAAGCTGCAATCGCCGTTCACGTTGATGCTGCGGGGGAAAGCCGGCTTCCTGGCCGGGTCGACCGTGCCCGACTACGAACGCTTCCGGCTGGGCGGGACGACGGCGGACTACCTGCGGGGCTATCCGGACTACTACGTGGTGCCGCGCGCGAACATCACGCGCGATCCGCTGACGGGGAGGGTCCTGGACCGCTACCCGGGCGGGCGCACGATGCTGATCCTGACCAGCGAGCTGCAGTTTCCGATCGCCGATCCGCTCCATGGCCTGCTCTTCTTCGAAGCGGGGAACACCTGGAATTCGACCCGCGACCTGGATCTCGGGGATCTCCGGAAGTCGGCGGGCGTGGGCGTGCGGCTCGAAGTGCCCGCTCTGGGTCGCGTCGGATTCGACGTCGGCTACGGATTCGACCGGGAAGAAGGGGGTCAGTGGGAGACCCACTTCCAGTTAGGCAACACCTTCTGAGACAAGAGGTTGGGATATGACTCGACATCCGGTTAGGGCTGGGGTACTCTGGGTCGCCTTGTGCGCCTCCCTCCTCGCGGCCCCCGTGGTCCGCGCGGCGGATTTGAAGCTCGGCTTCATCGATTCCGACCGGATCTTCCAGCAATACGAGAAGACCAAGACGGTCCAGGAGGACTTCAACCGCGAGGTCGCGGACATCTCCAAGACCGCCCGGGAGAAGAAGACGGAGATCGACGACCTGCAGCGCAAGCTGGATCAGCAGAGCCCGATGCTGAGCGAGGCGAAGCGGGACGAGCAGAACAAGCAGCTCCAGAGCAAGATCGGCGAGTACGAAGCGTTCGTTCAAGCCAACTGGGGGCCGAACGGCAGGATCTCCAAGCTGAACGAAGAGTACCTGAAGCCGATCATCGATCGCGTTCACAACATCGTGACCGTGATCGGTACCGACGAGGGGTATTCGCTGATCCTCGACGCGGCCGACGGCAACGTCGTGTTTGGAGACAAGTCGTACGACCTGACCGACCGCGTCTTGAGCTCGCTAAGGACGGAGGATGAGAGCGGAACCCCGTACCGCGGACGCAGCAGCCAGTAGCGGGGTCGACGCCCCGGTCCTCGCGGCCGATGGCCGCCCGGACCAGGGGATTGCCTCCCATTCCGGCAGACCCTCGATCCGGGCCACGCTCGACGTGCTGGCCCAGGTGGTCGGCGGCGTCGTCATCGGCGACGGCTCGACCGAGATCACCGGCGTCGCCGGGATCCGCGAGGCCCAGGAAGGGGATCTCACCTTTCTCGCCAATCCCCGCTACGAGCCCTATCTGGGGCAGACGCGCGCTTCCGCCGTCATCGTGGCCGAGGATCATCGCGACCTCGGCAAGCCGCTCATCCAGAACGCCCATCCCTATCTCGCCTTCCTGAAGGCGGTCCGCTTCTTCCAGGGGGAGGAGGCCCGCCCCGAGCCGGGCATCCATCCCTCCGCCGTCCTCGCGGCCGACGCCTGCGTCGACGCCACCGCCTCGATCGGTCCCCACGTCGTGATCGAATCGGGCGCGCGCGTCGGCCCGCTGGCCTGGGTCGGACCCGGCTGCTACATCGGCGCCGGCGCTTCGATCGGCTCCGAGACGCGGCTCCATCCCAACGTGACCCTCCTCGAGGAATGCGTGCTGGGCGCGCGCGTGATCGTCCACTCCGGCGCCGTCATCGGCAGCGACGGCTTCGGCTTCGTGCGCGACGGCGACATCTATCGGAAGCTTCCCCAGGTCGGGAACGTGGTCGTCGAGGACGACGTGGAGCTGGGCGCCTGCGTCACGATCGACCGCGCCACCATGGGCACGACCCGGATCGGACAGGGGAGCAAGATCGACAACCTGGTTCAGATCGCGCACAACGTGCAGATCGGCCGGAACTGCATCATCGTGGCCCAGGTCGGCATCTCGGGAAGCACTTCCATCGGCGAGAACGTGGTGCTGGCGGGGCAGGTCGGCATCGTGGGCCACATCGAGATCGGCGCCGGCGCGCAGGTGGGCGCCAAGTCGGGCGTCTCCAAGTCGGTGAAGCCGGGGGAGCGGATCTTCGGCTACCCGGCGCTTCCGGTGGGGCAGGCGAAGCGGATCGAAGCCTCCCTCCGGCACCTACCCGAGCTGATCCAGACCGTCCGCGCGCTCAGGCGCCGGATCGAGGAGCTCGAGGGGCAGAAGCCTTCCTCGTGAGCGCGCCCAACCAGCGGACCCTCGGCCGCACCGTCGCCTACGACGGCGTCGGCCTGCACACCGGCGCCGCCTGCCACGTCGAGTTCCGTCCCGCGCCACCGGGCACGGGAATCCGCTTCGTCCGCCTCGACCTGCCGGGCGCTCCCGAGATTCCCGTCGCGCCCCGCTACGCGCGCGCCGACACCGACCAGATGCGCCGCACCATCTTGAAGAACGATGGCGCGGAGGTGCACACGGTCGAGCACATCCTCGCCGCGATCGCCGGTCTCGAGATCGACAACATGGTGATCGCGCTCGACGCGCAGGAGCCGCCGGAGCCGCAGGACGGCAGCGCGCGGCCCTACGTGGCCCTCTTCCAGGGCGCGGGCATCGTCGAACAGCCGGCGGCGCGCCAGTACTTCCGCGTCACCGAGCCGGTCCAGTACGAGGAGGGGGGCGTGATCCTGGTCGCCCTCCCCCACGAGGGGCTCCGCGTCACGTTCACCATCGAGTACGAGAACGCCTACCGCGGCACGCAGTACGCCACGTACGACATCACCCCCGACACCTTCGTGCGCGAGATCGCGCCCGCCCGGACGTTCGTGCTGGAGCGCGACGTGGAACACCTCCGGTCGCGCGGCATGATCCAGGGGGGGACGCTTCAGAACGCGGTCGTGGTGCAGCCGGACGGCATCCTGAACCGGGAGCCGCTCCGCTTCGAGGACGAGTTCGTCCGCCACAAGATCCTCGATTTCCTCGGGGACCTCTTCCTCCTGGGACGCCCCGCGCGGGGCCACTTCCTCTCCGTGAAGTCGGGACACGCCACCAACGTGCGCTTCGTGCAGCGCCTGATCCAGGACCAGGAGCCGGGTAGCCTGATCCGCGGCATCGTCGGCAACGGCAACCACGGCCCGATCCAGCTCGACATCATGGCGATCCAGAAGATCATGCCGCATCGCTACCCGCTGCTCCTGATCGACCGGATCCTGAGCCTCGAGGAGGACCGGGTGGTGGGCATCAAGAACGTGACGATCAACGAGCCGTTCTTCGCCGGGCACTTCCCGGGGCACCCGATCATGCCCGCGGTGCTCATCATCGAGGCGATGGCGCAGTGCGGTGGCGTGCTCCTCCTGAACACGGTGGATCGCCCCAAGGACAAGCTGGTCTACTTCATGGGAATCAACAACGCGAAATTCCGGAAGCCGGTGCGGCCGGGCGATCAGCTGCGATTCGAGCTGACCCTGCTCCGCCTGAAGCAGCGCATCTGCAAGATGGAGGGAAAGGCCTACGTCCATGGAGACCTCGTCGCGGAAGCAGAGCTCCTTTCCAGCATTGTCGAGCGCAATCCCTGAAGCCGACCGGCTGACCGGCACGTGGGCCCGCGTGGCGGGCGCCGTCGTGCCGCTGCCGGAAGCGACGGATCGAAGCCGGCCCTCGATCCACCCGACGGCCCTCGTGGCCCGCGGGGCGGAGCTCGGGCCGGGCGTGGTGGTCGGGCCGTTCGCCTACATCGGGCCGCGCGTGGAGCTCGGGGCCGGAACGCGCGTCGGGCTGCACGCGATCATCGAGGGATGCACGACCATCGGACCCGGCTGCCAGATCCACCACGGGGCGGTGATCGGGAACATCCCGCAAGACTTGAAATTTCGGGGCGCTCCGACCCACGTGAAGATCGGGAAGGAAACCACGATCCGCGAGTACGCGACGATCAACGCCGCGACCGGAGAAGGGGAGTCCACGGTCGTCGGCGACAGCGTGCTCCTGATGGCCTACGCCCACGTCGCGCACAACTGCAACATCGGCAACGGCGTGATCCTGGCGAACTGCGTGAACCTGGCGGGCCACGTGCGCGTCGACGATTTCGCGACCATTGGCGGCATGACCCCCGTGCACCAGTTCGTGGCGATCGGCTGCCAGGCCTTCATCGGGGGCGCCTCGCGCGTGGCGCAGGACGTCCCTCCCTACGTGAAGGCGGCGGGCAACCCGCTCCGCGCGTGCGGGCTGAACAGCATCGGCATGGAGCGGCGCGGCATCCCGGCCGACGTGCGCCTCGAGATGAAGCGCGCCTACCGCATCCTCTACCGCTCGCAGTTGAACGTGGGACCGGCGCTCGACCGGATCCTGCGCGAGCTCAAGCCGTATCCCGAGATCCATGAGTTCGTGGAGTTCGTGCGCTCGTCGGAGCGGGGCATCGCGCGGTGAGAACCCTCCGCGCGGGGGTCGCGGGGCTCGGACATCTGGGGACCCTGCACGCCCGCGCCTGGCAGCGCATCGAGGGGGTGGAGCTGGTCGGGGGGTTCGATCCCGACCCCGACGCCCGCGCGCGGGCCGAGGAGGCGCTCGGGATCAAGATGCACGACTCCCTGGCCGCGCTGCTCGCGGGGCTCGATCTCCTCTCGATCGCCGCGCCGACGCCGGCGCATCATGATCTCGCCAAGGCCGCGCTCGCCCGCGGCATCGCGACCCTGGTCGAGAAGCCGATGGCCGCCACGCCGGCGGAGGGCGAGGGGATCCTCGCCCTGGCCCGCGCCCAGGGCGCCGTGCTGGCCGTGGGGCAGATCGAGCGGATGAATCCCGCGGTGCGCGCGGCGCTCCCGCACCTCAAGGCGCCGCGCTTCATCGAGGCGCACCGCCTGGCGCCGCCCGTCCCGCGCGGCACCGACGTCGACGTGATCCTCGATCTCATGATCCACGATCTCGATCTCGCCCTCCTCGCCACGCGCTCGCGCGTCGTGGACGTGCAGGCGGTCGGCGTCCCGGTGGTCACGCCGCGCATCGACATCGCGAACGCGCGGATCACGTTCGAGAGCGGCTGCGTCGCGAACATGACCGCGAGCCGGATCTCGAAGGAGAAGGTCCGGAAGATCCGCTTCTTCGAGGCGAGCGAATACCTCTCGATCGATTGCCTGCACCGGACGGTCGAGGCGTACGCGCTCGAGCCCGCCGGGCCCGAGAATCCCGACGCGCACTGGCTCGCGCGCATCCGCCCGCTGGCCATCGCGGTCTCCGGCGACGATCCGCTGGAGACCGAGCTCCGGCACTTCACGGCCCTTCGCGCCGATCCCGCCCGCTCCTGGGCCGAATCCGAGACGGCGCTCGAGGCGCTGCGGGTCGCCGACCGGGTCCGCCGGCAGGTCGAGCATCGTCCCGTCCGGAGCGAACCGACCGGCCCCAGCGTTCCGGTCTGACCTTCCCCCGTCTCGTCATCGCCGCCGGCGACCCCTCGGGGGACCGCCTGGGCGCGGCACTCCTCGCGGCGCTTCGCGCGCGCGGCGTGCGCGTGGAGGCGGCGGGCCTGGCCGGGCCCGCGCTCCGCGAGGCCGGGATGCACGCGGCCGCGCCGATGGAATCGGTGGCCGTCATGGGATTCGCCGAAGTGATCCGCCATCTCCCCGCCATCCGCCGCGCGCGCGCCGCCGTGCTCGGGCTTCTCGAGCAGGACCCCGAAGCCATCTTCCTGCCGATCGACTCCCCGGGGCTGAATCTGGGACTGGCCCGCGCCGCGCATCGCATGGGGCGCCGCGTCGTCTACTACGTCCTGCCTCAGGTCTGGGCCTGGGGCTACGGCCGCGTGCGTCGGATCCGCGAGGACGTGGACCTCATGCTGCTCCTCTTCCGCTTCGAGGAGGCGATCGCCGCGCGGGAGGGAATCGCCGCGCGCTGGGTGGGCCACCCCGCGGGAGCGCTCGCGCCCCCGCCCGCGGCGCGGGACGACGCGCGATCCGCGCTCGGGATCGAGGACGACGCCACGCTGATCGCCCTCCTTCCCGGAAGCCGCGTCGGGGAAGTGCGCCGCCATCTCGCGCCGATGCTCGATGCCGCCGCGCGTCTGGCCGGTCCGTGGGCGAAGCCGGTCCGCGTGGTGGTGAGCGACGCCGGCCCGGTCGCCGAGACCGCGGCGCGCGGGGACGCGGCGTCCCTCTGGAACACGGTGCGCCCCCTTCGCGTGGCCGGCTCGTCGGCGCCGCTGCTCGCCGCCTGCGACATCGCGCTGGTCGCCTCGGGCACCGCCACGCTCGAGGCCGCGGTGATCGGCGCGCCGTTTGTGATCGTCTACCGCACCGGGCGGCTCAACTACGAGATCGCGCGGCGCCTGGTCCGCCTCCCGCGCGTCGGGCTCGCCAACATCGTCGTCGGGGTCGACGCCGCTCCCGAGTGCATCCAGGACCGCGCCACCGGGATCGAGATCGCGCGCGCCGCAGTACCGCTGCTCGTGGAGCCCGCGCGCCGCGAGGCGCAGCGCGCCGCGTTCGCGCCCCTGCCGGGGCTCCTCGGCGGCGGAGGCTCGGCCGACCGAGCGGCCGAGGCGCTGATCGAGTTCGTGGAGCGGGGCCGCGTCCCGGCCGCTGCGGGCGCGGCGCACGGAGCGGGAGGGTGATGGGCGCCGGTCTCGCGGTCTATCGCGGCCTCACCTGGGGCCTGGGCCTGGTGCTCCCGGCCGCCGCGGGACTCGGCCGGGCCGACGGCGCCTGGCGGGGCGCGCTGACCGGCGCGAGCGCCGAGGGGGCGGCGAGCGCGGGGAGCATCTGGGTGCACGCCGCCTCCATGGGCGAAGTGGGCGCCGCGCGCCGGTGGGTGGACGCGCTCGTCGAGGCGGGCGTGCGGCCGCCGCTCCTCCTCACCACGCGCACGAGGACCGGCCTGGAGCGGGCGCGCCGCGAGATGCCGGGCCGTGTGGCCGCCCGCATCGCGCCGCTCGATCTGCCCCAGACCGTCCGCGCCCTCCTGGAGTCCGCCTGCCCCTCGCGGCTCGACGTCGTCGAGACCGAAGTGTGGCCCAACCTGATCCTCGAGGCGCGCCGCGCGCGCGTCGCGGTCGTGTTCGTGAGCGGCACGGTCTCCGCCCGCACGGAGCGGCGCCTCCGCGCGCTCGGCGTGGCCGGCCCGGCGCTCCTGGGAAACGGCGTCTTCGCGCTCGCGCGGGACGACGAGGCCGCCGCGCGCTTTCGCGCCCTCGGAATTCCCGAAGCGCGCGTGCGCGTCGCGGGCGATCTCAAGGCCGACTTCCCGTCTCCCGCCGCCGTTCCGGCCGAGGGGGAGCGCGTCGCGGTCGTGTTCGGAAGCTTCCGGCCGGGCGAGGAGGCGACGGCGCTTGCGATCGCGGAGGCGCTCCACGGCATGGGTGTGGAGGAGGGGCGTCCGGCGACTCCTCCGGCTCGTCCGCTCCTCGTGGTGGCGCCGCGTCACGAAGAAGGAGCCGCCCGGGCGCGGCGGCTGTTCGCGGGCGCGGGCTATGCCGTGTTCGAGCGCGGCGCGGCGGAGCGCTCCGTCGAGACCCTGCCGGCATGGCTTTCGCGCGCCGCAAGCGGCGCCCGGACGAGGGTCGCGATCCTCTCGACCCACGGCGAGCTGCCCGAGGCCTACGACCACGCGCGCGTCGCGATCGTGGGCGGCACCTTTGCGCCCTTCGGCGGCCATACGCCGCTCGAGGCCGCGTCGCGCGGATGCCCGGTGATCGCGGGCCCCTACCACGATGCCGTCGCGCGCGCGCTCGGTGCGATCGCGCGGGACGGGGGCGCCGCCATCGCGCCCGACCCGGCCTCCGCCGCGGCGGTTGCGGCCTCGTGGTGGCGCGACGGCGGTTTCGCCGCGCGGAGCCAGGCCGCGCTCCGGGCCGCGAGATCGCTGGGCGGCGCGGCGCGCCGCGGACTGGAAGCGCTCGAAGCCTGGAGACTCGTTCCGTGACGCGGCGCTTCGGGCGGGGGCCGGCGGGAGCGGTCGAGTCCTCCTGGTCGGGAGCGCCCGGCACCGTTCCCTGGACGCTCGCGCTCGGTCCCGCCGCTTCGCTCTACGAAGCCGCCGCCTCGCGCGCGCGGCGGCGCGCGGCCGCGACGCGCCGGCTCGCAAGCGGCGTGGACGTGATCGCGGTCGGAAACCTGACGGTGGGGGGCACGGGAAAGTCGTCGCTCGCGCGGTGGATCGCCGCGCGTGCCGGCGCCAGGGGCCGCGCGGCACTGCTCCTCCGCGGGCACGGGGGAAGCCGCTCCGGGGAGGAGCCGCGGGCGCTGCCCGATTTCGCGGGCTATCCGCTCGCGCGCGCCGCCGAATGGTTCGGGGACGAGGCGGCCGCCCATCGCGCGGCGCTCCCCGCGTGCGTCGCCGTGGTCGCGGGCCACGACCGCTGGCGCGCGGCGCTCCTGGCCCGGGAAGGCTACGGCGCGCGCACCGTGGTGCTCGACGACGGATGGGAGCAGGGAACGCTCGCCTGGAACGCGCTCTGGGTGGCGCTCGACCCGGAACGCCCCGCGGGAAACGGGCGCGAGCTTCCGGCCGGCCCCCTGCGGCGGCCACCGCGCACGCTGGGCGAAGCCCACGTGCTCGCGTTCGTGCTGGAGCGCGCGGACCAGGAGGTCCCGGACGCCGTGGTCGCCTGGGCGCGTCAGTTCGCTCCGATCGCATGCGCCGCGCGGTTTCGCCGCGTGCTGCGCGGCCTGGCGCGCGCGGGACTGCCCGGAGCGCGCCCCGAGCCGGTCGGCCAGGCGCTTCCGGGCCCGGCCCTCCTCCTCTCGGCGGTGGGCGCTCCCGCGCGCCTCGAGCGCTTCGTCCGGGGCGCGGGAATCACTATTGCCGCCCATGCGGCCTTTCCCGATCATGCGCGGGTGGAACCCGGCCGGCTGCGGGAGCTGATGCGGGAGGCGGCCCGCCGCGGCGCGGTCGCGGCGATCGTCACGGAGAAAGACGAATACCGCTGGTCGCTTCCTCCCGATCCGCCGATCCCGGTGCTGGCGCTCCGGACCGACCTGGAGCCGCTCGATCCGGTGGACCGCCTGCCCGGCATCGCCCCGGGACCGATCCGCGCCAACTGCGGCGGCGAACCGATCGCGGTCCCCACCGGCGCCGCGACCGGCGCCGCGACCTGACCCGAGGAGCCCGTGCCCCGACGCCACAACGACCTCGAAACCGAAGTGCTCGTCATCGGCAGCGGCATCGCCGGCCTCTCGACGGCGCTGCACGCCGCGCAGACGACGCGCGTCCTGATCGTCACCAAGGTCCACGCCGAGGAATCGAACACCAACTACGCGCAGGGCGGGGTCGCCGCCGTGCTCGGCGAGGACGACAAGGTCGCGCTGCACGAGCGCGACACGCTGGTCGCCGGGGACGGCCTCTGCGATCCCGAGGCGGTGCGCGTCCTGGTGGAGGAGGGCCCCGGCGAGGTGCTACGGCTGATGGGGCTGGGGGTCCGGTTCTCGCACGATCCGGAGGGCCGTCTCGCGCTGGGGCGCGAGGGAGGGCACTCGCGCCGGCGCATCGTCCACGCCAAGGACCGGACCGGGCACGCGATCGAGCGGGTCCTGCTGAAGCTGGCGCGCGCGCACCCGCGGATCTCGATCCTCGAGAATCAGATCGCGGTGGACCTCATCCTCGACTCCAAGATGCGCGGCCGCCGCTCCGTCCCCGAGAAGGATCGGATCTGGGGCGCCTACGTGCTCGACCGCGAGAGCGGGGCGATCCAGGCGATCGGCGCCCGCGCGACGGTGCTCGCCACGGGCGGCTCGGGAAAGGTCTACCTGTACACGACGAATCCCGACATCGCGACCGGCGACGGGCTGGCGGCGGGCTTCCGCGCGGGCGCGGCCGCGGCCGACCTCGAGTTCATGCAGTTCCATCCGACCTGCCTCTTCCACCCCGAGGCGAAGTCGTTCCTGATCTCCGAGGCGGTTCGCGGCGAGGGCGCGCACCTGCTCACGCTGGACGGGAAGCGCTTCATGCAGCGCTATCACCGCCTCAAGGAACTCGCCCCGCGCGACGTGGTGGCGCGCGCCATCGACTTCGAGATGAAGAAGCGCGGGGACAAGTGCGTCCTCCTGGACATGCGCCCGCTCGGAAAGCGGCTCCTCACGACGCGCTTCCCGCACATCACGAGCCGTCTCCTCGAGTACGGGTTCGACCCGTTCAAGGAGCCGGTCCCGGTGGTGCCGGCCGCGCACTACATGTGCGGCGGGATCCTGACCGACCTCGAGGGGCGCGCCACCATCCCCGGGCTCTACGCGTGCGGGGAGGTCGCCTGCACCGGGGTGCACGGGGCGAACCGGCTGGCTTCCAACTCGCTCCTCGAGGCGATCGTCTTCTCGCGCCGGGCCGGCATGGCCCTTCTCCGGCAGGTCACGGGGGAGCGTCCCGATCGCATTCCGGCGGTCCCGGAATGGCGCTACAACGGCGCGGTCGAGCCCAAGGAACAGGTGATTTTCGACCACAATTGGGATGCCATCCGGCGAGTCATGTGGGACTATATGGGCATCGTCCGGAGCGATGAGCGCCTCGCGCGGGCCGCCTCCATGATCGCCGTTCTGCGCGACCAGACCGAGGGCGACTACCAGCGCTATCGCCTCGATGCGGACCTGGTGGAGCTTCGGAACGTCGGCCTCGTGGCGGACCTGATCATCGCCTGCGCCCGCCGCCGCAAGGAGAGCCGGGGCCTCCACTACAACGTCGACCATCTCCGGCGGGACGACCGCCGCTTCCGCCGCGACACGGTGCTGACCCGACAGGACGTGCGCTGAGATGAGCCGCGACATCGAAACCCGGATGCTCGAGCTGGCGCAGCAGTACGGGCGCTACAAGGCGAACGCCTACCGCTTCACCTTCGACGCGGTCCGCTACACGGCCGACCGCAGCTATCAGGTCACGAAAGAGGTCCGGCACGTGACCGGCGTGGAAGTGCTCGAGGGGATCCGGCAGCTCGCCCTGGACCAGTTCGGGTTCATGGCCAAGACCGTGTTCCTCGAATGGGGCATCGAGCGGACCGAGGACTTCGGCGAGATCGTCTTCCAGCTCGTGCGCGAGGGGATCCTGAGCAAGACCGAGAAGGACAACCCGGGCGACTTCGCGAGCGGCTACGACTTCGACGAGGCCTTCGTCCGGAACTACGACTGGCTCGACCGGCTGGGCGAGCCTCGGACCCACCGGGCTTAGCCGCCCCGTGGGCCGACCCAAATCCGAGCGAAGCCCCTCCCTCCGGCTCCTCCGCTACCTCGAGCCCTACCGGGGGCATCTCGCCCTCACCGCCGCGCTCATGGTGGTCTTCGCGCTTCTGAGCGGCGCTTCGATCGGGATGATCTCCCCGTTCGTGAAGATCCTGTTCACGCCGCGTCCCGCCGTGACCGCGAGCGCCGCCGGACCGCCGGCGCCGGGATCGCCGGCCGCGGGCCTCCCGGCATCGCTGGGAACGGGAATCGCCGGGCTGGACGCGGCGGGCCTCGCGGGGACGGCGGCGTCGAAGAGCGACAGCGCCGGGGCCGCGCGCGTGTCCGCCAAGCCGCGCCCCTTCGCCGCGCTCGCCGAGCGCGGCAACCAGGCGAAGCAGAAGCTCCGGACCTGGTTCGAGCACTTCTTCCTGATCGGAGACCCGATCCGCTCGCTCACGCGGATCTGCCTCGCGCTCCTCGTCGTCTTCCTGCTGAAGAACGCCGTCGACTATCTCCAGAGCGTGCTCACGGTCTGGGTGGAACAGGCGGTGATCCGCGACATGCGGAACGAGGTCTACGCGCACCTCCACACTCTGTCGCTCTCCTTCTTCCACTCCCGGCGCACGGGCGCGCTCCTCTCGCGCTTCACGAACGACATCGCCCTCGTGCGGGGCGCCCTGGCGGCCGGATTCAGCAACCTCATCAAGTCCTCGCTGCTCCTCGCCGTCTGCCTCTTCTGGATCTTCTGGACCTCCTGGCGGCTCGCCCTCGTCTCGCTGGTCGTCGTTCCCTTCTCGCTGGTGCTGATCGTCTGGCTGGGGCGGAAGCTCCGGCGGCGGAGCAGCATCACGCAGGAGCGGATGGGGGACTTGAACGCGATCCTCCAGGAGACCCTGACCGGCATCCGCGTCGTGAAGGCGTTCGCGATGGAGGGGTTCGAGCAGCGGAAGTTCGAGCGCGCCTCCCAGGGCTACTTCCGCGCGTTCGTGAAGCAGCGCCGCCTGGGCGCTCTGGCCGGACCGATGTCGGAATACCTCGGCGTCGTTGCGGCGACGGCGGTGCTCTGGTACGGCGGCCGCGAGATCCTCCTCACGCGCGTCATCGAGCCGCAGCAGTTCTTCATCTTCCTCTTCGCCATGCTGCAGCTGATGAGCCCGCTGAAGTCGCTCTCCAACGTGAACGCGACGCTCCAGGAGGGGCTGGCGGCCGCCGTCCGGATCTTCCGGATCCTCGACACGGAAGCGACCGTGGTCTCGCGGCCGAACGCGCGGCGGATCGCCGGGATCCACGATGGGATCGAGTTCGAGGGCGTCTCCTTCCGCTACGGGCAGGGTCCCGAGGTGCTGCGCGACGTCTCGTTCCACGTCGAGGCGGGCGAAGTGATCGCGCTCGTCGGCCCGAGCGGCGCCGGCAAGTCCACGATGGCGGACCTGGTCGCGCGCTTCTACGACCCGACCTCCGGGCGCATCCTGATCGACGGCGTGGACCTCCGCGAGTACGAGCTCTCGTCGTGGCGCTCGCTCCTCGGGGTGGTGACGCAGGAGCCGATCCTCTTCCACGACTCGGTCTTCCACAACATCGCCTACGGCGTATCCGACGCCGCCGACGAGGCCGTGCGCCGCGCCGCGCGGGCGGCCCACGCCGACCGCTTCATCGACGAGATGCCGGAGGGCTATCAGAGCCCGATCGGCGAGCGCGGGGTGCGACTCTCCGGGGGCGAGCGGCAGCGGATCGCGATCGCCCGGGCCATCTTCAAGGACCCGAGGCTCCTCCTGCTCGACGAGGCCACCTCCAGCCTCGACTCCCAGTCGGAGCTGCTCGTGCAGGAGGCGCTGGAGGCGCTCTTCACCGGCCGCACGGTGCTCGTGATCGCGCACCGCCTCTCGACCATCCAGCGGGCGGATCGCATCGTCGTGGTGGACCAGGGACGCATCGTGCAGATGGGCACGCACGCCGAGCTGGTCCAGACGCCCGGGCTCTACCAGAAGCTCCACCGGCTCCAGTTCCGTCTCGCGGAGGCGGGGTTCCCCGCCCATCCGCGGGCGGGCTGAGGGATGGCGCGCGGCGCCGCTCTCGTCGTCCGCTTCTCCTCGCTCGGCGACGTCCTCCTCGCGGCCCACCTTCCCGCGTTCCTGCGCGACGCCGATCCCGGTCGCCGCGTCCTCTTCGCCACCAAGGAGCGCTACGCGGCGATCCTGCGCGGCCACCCCGACGTGGCGCGGTTCTTCCTGCTGGAGGACAAGAGCTCCGATCCCGCGGCACCCGCGCCCTTCGGCCTCCTCGGGGGACTCGGCCTGCTCGCCACGGGACTCCGCCGCGAGGACGTGGGCGAGGTCTACGACCTGCACCAGAATCTGCGCTCCTCGCGCCTCGTCGCCTCGCTCGGCGGGGTGCGCCGTGTCGCGCCGTCCAAGCACGGGCTCCGCCGCCGGCTGATGGTGCACGCGAAGTGGCTCCGTCCCGAGCCGCTCCCGCCGCTGCTCCAGACCTACCGGGAGATCGCGGGACTCGACCCCGGGGCGCCGGTGCGTCCCTGGCTGCGCGAGGCGCTGACGGACTCCGAGCGCGCGCGGGCGCGCGCCCGTCTCGGGGAGGACGACCGCATCGCGCTGCTCGGCGTCGGCGCGCGCTGGGAGACCAAGCGCTGGCCGCTCGAGCGCTTCCTCGAGCTGGGGGAGCGGCTGCCTGCGGAGGCCGGCCTCGCGCCGCGCTATGCCGTCCCGCCGAAGAGCGCGGAGGCGTCGGCGCTTCGCGCGCGGCTCCCGGCGGGCCGCCACGGGGCGATCCTCGAGGGCTCCTTCCGCGAGTGCGCCGCGGCCGCCTCCTGGGCGCAGGTCATCGTCTCGAACGACTCGGCCACGCTCCACCTGGGTGCCGCGCTCGGCGTCCCGGCCGTCGGAATCTTCGGGAGCACCGTGCCCGCCTTCGGCTTCGCCCCTTCCGGACCGCGCGACGCCGTGGTCGAGACGGCGCTCTCCTGCCGCCCCTGCTCGGTGCACGGACGGCGGCGCTGCCCGCTGGGGCATCACCGCTGCATGCGCGACCTGGCCCCCGACGCGGTGCTGGCGGCGGTGCGAGGCGTGCTGGCGGGCGCGGGCGCCGCGGCGGGTGCCGGGGCCGCCGCGACCGAGGCCCCGGCGTGAGCGACCGCATCCTGCTCGAGGGAAACGACCCCGCGATCCGGGCCGCCGTGGAGCGGCGCGCGGGAACCGTCCTCCCCTGGGCGGCTCCCGGCGAGGAGGCGCGCGCCACGGTCTGGTTTTGCCCCGGAAACCCGCCCGCGGAGGCGCGCGAGCTGCCCGCGCTCCATTGGATCCAGACCGGGTGGGCCGGCGTCGAGGGGTGGTTCGGACGCCCCGAGTGGCGCGAGGGGGTCCTCCTGACCCGCACGGTCGGCGATTTTCCGCAGCGCATCGCCGAGTACGTGATCGGCTACCTCCTCGCGGACGCGCTCGGGGTTCCGGAGGCGCTGCGGCAGATGGAGTCGCGCGCGTGGAAGCGCTGGACGCCCGGTTCGCTGGCCGGCCGCTCGATGCTCGTGGTGGGGCACGGCGCGATCGGCCGCCGCGTCGCCGAGGCGGCGCGCGGGCTGGGCATGAGCTCGCGGGGCATCCGCCGGGGGCCCTTGTCCCCCGAGGATCTCGCCCTGGGCGTGGAGGAGGCGTCCGCGCTCGAGGCGCTTCTTCCGGCCGCGGACGTGGTCGTGAATCTCCTGCCGCTCACCGCCGCGACGCGCTCCTTCTGGAATGCCGCGCGGCTCGACCGCATGAAGGAGGGATCCACCTTCGTGAACGTCTCGCGCGGGGCGACGGTGGACGACGACGCGCTGATCGCGGCGCTCGCGCGACGGCGCCCCGCGCGCGCCATCCTCGACGTCTTTCGCGACGAGCCGCTTCCGGCCGCCCACCCGCTGCGGGGGGCCACGGGCGTCTGGGTCACGCCGCACGTCGCGGGGATCGGCACCGCGGAGCCGCTCGCGGCCGAGTTCGCCGCCAACTGGCTGCGCTACAAGGACGGCGCGCCGCTGCGCCACCGGGTCGACCGGGCCCGCGGATATTGAAGAAGCGTCGCGCCGGCGCGCCCGATGGTCCGGTGGGCGCATTCCGGGGAAAGTCCTTGATTCCCGCGCCCCCCTTCTCATAATCGCCTTCGAAACGCGCCGTACCTAATCGCGAAAGGAGCATCGCCATGGCGGTTACGACCACCAAGGAGCCGATCGTGAGTCAGGGGATGATGTGGGCCATCCACAAGCCGAGCGCGGCGCCGGGCCTGTTCCCGACGACCGTGCCGATCCCCTCGATCGGTCCCAAGGACGTACGCATCCGGGTGACCGCGTTCGCCATCTGCGGCACCGATCTGCATATCGTGGAGTGGGATCCGTGGGCGCAGTCGCGGATCCGCCCGCCGCTCGTTCCCGGGCACGAGTTCACCGGCGTCGTGGAGTCGGTCGGCGACGAGGTCTCGCTGGTCAAGCCGGGCGACCGCGTGACGGCGGAGACGCACATCTACTGCGGGATCTGCTACGCCTGCCGCCGCGGCCTCCAGCACCTCTGCCAGAAGGTGCAGATCCTGGGCGTCGACCGGCAGGGCGCCTTCGCGGACTACGTGTCGATTCCGGAGCAGAACGTCTGGAAGCTGCACCCCGACATCCCCGAGGAGATCGCGGCGATCCACGATCCGCTCGGGAACGCCGTGCACACGGCGCTGGCCGGTCCGGTCGCGGGACTCCGCTTCGCCGTCTTCGGATGCGGCCCGATCGGATGTTTCTCGATCGGCGTGCTCAAGGCCGCCGGCGCCTCGTGGGTCGCGGCCATCGACAAGAACCCGGGGCGCCTGGAGCTGGCGAAGGCGATGGGCGCGGACTTCACGGTGGATGTGAACACCGCCTCCGCCTCGGCGGAGGTGCTCCGCGAGACCGCCGGCCGCGGCGTGGACGGCATGCTCGAGATGTCGGGGCATCCGCAGGCGTTCAAGGACGGCTTCGACATGCTCGCCAACGGCGGGCGCGTGTCGCTCCTCGGCATCCCCTCCAAGCCGCTCGAGATCGACGTGGCCAAGGAGATCGTCTTCCGGGGCGCCGTCGTGCAGGGGATCAACGGGCGGCTCATCTTCGACACCTGGTTCCGCATGGAGGCCCTGCTGCTCACCGGCAAGCTGAACGTGCGGCCGGTCATCACGCACGTGCTCGGCTGGTCGGAGTTCGATCGCGCGGTGGAGCTGCAGCGCTCCGGCAAGGCGGGCAAGATCGTCCTGAAGCGGGACCACCCATGAGCCCCGCGCCCGAGACCATGAAGCCGGCGAACCCGCTCGCTTTCCTGGACGAGACCCTCGAGGGCCTTCGCCGGGACGGGCTCTACCGGAACCTGCGCGTCCTCGCGGGAGAGCAGAAGCCGCGCGCCCGCTTCGACGGACGCGACGTCATCAACCTCTCCTCGAACAACTACCTCGGCCTGACCACCCATCCCAAGCTCCGCGAGGCGGCGATCCGCGCCGTGAAGGAGCTGGGAGCGGGAAGCGGGTCGGTCCGGACCATCGCGGGCACCATGGACATCCACATGGAGCTCGAGCGGAAGATCGCGGCCTTCAAGAAGACCGAGGCGGCCGTCGTCTTCCAGAGCGGCTTCACCGCGAACGCGGGGACGGTCGCGTCGATCCTGGGCAAAGAGGACCTGATCCTCTCCGACGAGCTGAACCACGCGAGCATCATCGACGGGGCGCGCCTCTCGCGCGCCACGATCAAGGTCTTCCCGCACCGCGACACGAACGCGCTCCGGACGCTCCTCGAGGAGACGTCGGAATGGAAGCGCCGCCTGGTGATCACGGACGGCGTCTTCAGCATGGACGGCGACATCGCGCCCCTGCCGGCGATCGCGGCGCTCGCCAAGGAACACGGCGCGATCATGATGGTGGACGACGCCCACTCGAGCGGCGTGCTCGGGAAGAACGGCCGCGGCACGATCGACCACTACGGCATCCACGGCCAGGTGGACATCCAGGTCGGCACCCTCTCCAAGGCGATCGGCGTGCTCGGCGGCTACGTCTGCGGCTCGAAGAGCCTGATCGACTACCTCTACCACCGCGCCCGGCCCTTCCTCTTCAGCACGTCGCACCCGCCCGCCGTGGCGGCGGCGTGCATCGCCGCGTTCGAGGTGCTGGAGCAGGAGCCGGAGCGGATCGAGCGGCTCTGGTCCAACACGAAGCGCTTCAAGGCGGGGCTCTTGCGGCTGGGGTTCGACACCGGGATCAGCGAGACGCCGATCACGCCGATCATCGTCGGCGAGGCGGATCGCGCGATGAAGCTCTCGGACCTGGCGTTCGAGCGCGGGGTGTTCGCGCAGGGCATCGGCTTTCCGACGGTGGCGAAGGGAAGGGCGCGGCTGCGGACGATCGTCACCGCGACCCACACCGAGGAGGAGCTGGATCGGGCGCTCGAGGTCCTGGGAGACGCCGCGCGGAGCCTCGGGATCCTCTCCTGACGATCGGGGAACGCCCGCTCTACGTCCGCCTGCCCAACTGGCTCGGCGACCTGATCCTGGCCTGGCCGGTGGTCGCGGCCGCCGCGGCGCGTGGAGCGATCTTCGCGGGCCGTCCCGCGTTCGAGCCGCTCGTCCTGGCGCGTCTTCCCGGCGCGCGCTATCTCACCGCGGCGCGCACGCGCCGGCTGGCGCTCGCGCGCGAGCTGCGCGCGCTGGAGCCGGGCGCGGCTCTCCTCCTGCCCGATTCCTTCTCGTCAGCCCTCGTCGCCGCGCTCGCGGGCATTCCGCGCCGGATCGGCTACGGCGCCGAGGGGCGCGGGTTCCTGCTCACGGTGCGGGTCCCGCGCGCCGGAAGGGCCCGCAGCGCGCCGCGCGCGGCGGAGTATCGCGTCCTGGGCGAGGCCGCGGGGCTGTCGGTTCCTCCGGGGGAGCCCTCGCTCGCGGCGGCCGAGGGGGAGCGCGCGCTCGGCATGGCGCGCCTCGAGGCCGCCGGGATCGGCGACGGTCCGGTCCTCGTGCTGGCCCCGGGGGCCGCGTACGGTCCCGCGAAGCAGTGGGGGCCGGAGCGCTTCGCCGCCGTCGGCGCGCATGTCGCGCGCTCGCGGGGGGCGGCGCTGGCGATCGTGGGCGCGGGAGGCGACGCCGGGCCCGCGGGAGAAACCGCGCGGCTCGCCGCGGCCGCCGGAGCACGGGTCGCGAACCTCGCCGGGGCGACCTCGATCCCCGAGCTGGTCGGGATCCTCGACGCCGCGCTCGCGGTCGTCTCGAACGATTCCGGCGTCATGCACCTCGCGGCCGCCCTCGGCCGGCCCACGGTCGGGATCTTCGGCTCGACCAGCCCCGTCTGGACGGCGTCGGCGGCGCCGTGGGCGACGAGCCTGTATGCCGAGTACCCCTGCTCGCCCTGCTTCCGGCGAACGTGTCCGATCGGATACGGCTGTCTCCGCTCGATCGAAGCGGAGCAGGGGACGAAGGCGGTGGAGCGGTTGCTGGGGAAGGAAAGGGAGTAGCGGGCTACCGGGGCGAGCGCGAGTAGGACGTCCCGTCCGACTTGTAGCGGTACCGCTTGGACACCGCCTCCACCGTGCCGGACGAGACCAGCCCGGCGCGCGCGAGGGTCGCGAGCTCTCCGGGATACTTCCCCCGCATCGTTCGGTACGTCTCCAGGGCCAGCGTGACGCGAGCCGCGTCGTCCACGCCGCCGATCTCCGGCGGCGCCCACGGCGCGGGCGTGGCGGAGCGCTGGACCGGCGCGAGCAGGGCGGGCGACCCGTAGATGCCGAGCCCCAGGGAGAGCGCGAGCACCAGGGTTCCGATCGCGAGCGCCAGGCCGCCGCGCGGCGCGACCCGCGGGGCGGTCGCCCCGGGCATCGGCGTGACCTTGGGCGGGGCGGCGCTCAGCGAGATCTCCACGACCCCCTGCTCGAGCAGGTGGTGGAGCGCTTCGTACACCTCGAAATCCACCAGCTTCGATTGCGCCATGATGTCGCGAATGGGGCGAAGCCCGTCGATCAGGGGCAGCACGCGCCGCTCCGCCTCGGTCATCTCCTTCGGAGGCACCGCCAGCGCCTTGGGGCGGAGCACCATGGCGGTGGAGGAGAGCTCTTCCCTGTAGCGGGCCATCTCGTCGATGCGACGCATCGACTCCATCAGGAGCCCTTCGGTGTTCAGCCGCACGTTCACCGCGAACTTGGGGACCGTGCGCGAGTCTCCCGAGAAGTGATAGGCGCCGGTCTTCCAGGTGAGGAGCTGATGCAGGGTGTCCTGGATCTGGTCTTCGATCGCGTGCCCGAGCTGCTCGCTGGTGAGGTAGTTCCCGCTCAGCAGGATGTCGGTCAGCTCGCGGCGACTCTCGTTCTCGATCGTCTCGACCTGCCGCAGCTGCGGGTCGGTCAGCCGGCCCGTCTTGACCAGGAACGGCTTCAGCGGGTCTTTCGCGTTCCGCCGCCGGTCCCGCGTCGATACGACCTTGCCCCCCTCGAAGAAGATCACGCCGATCTCGTCTCCAGCCGTCAGCTTGAGCACGCCCGACTTCTGCTGCACCGCGATCAGCTGAAGGATTTCGGGAAGGCTGAAATCGTCGAGATTGCCCTGGAGCGCCATCGGTCAGCTCCGTCCCGCGCCGGCCCGCCGCCCCGAGCCGCGCGCCGTCCGGGGCTCGCCCGGCGTCAGGCGCTCCACCGTCGCGGTGGTCGTGGCGAAGTAGCGGGAGACCGTGATCGCGTAGGTCAGGAGGAAGAGCAGCAGGAGCGGCACCCGCTTCGCCCAGTCGCTGCCCGGGATCGGCGAGACGTCGAGCGACGGGACGAGGGCGCCGTTCTGGATCACGAGGAGCCCCGCCGCCGTCATCACGAGGAGCGCGAAGAATCCCGAGAGGGGCGCTCCGCGCAGCATCTGGCCGCCGCCCGGAAGAAGGAACGTGATCAGCGCCTGGCCGATCGTGCGCCGCCGCGCGGCCGAGCGGTCGCGCCGCGTCAGGAGGAGCCGGGTGAACTCCATCGACTTGAGATCCTTCACGGTGCGGAAGCAGTCGTTGCAGAACGCGCGCTGCTGCATCCGGTGGACGCAGCGGCGGCAGACGATCTTCTGGCAGTTGGAGCAGTGCAGGGTCGGCAGGCTGCGCCCGAGCACCTGCCCGATTCCGGCGAAGATGAGGAAGAGCGCGGGCAGGAAGACCAGCGCGAACGGGGCCGGAGGCGTGAGCGACAGGGCAAACTTGAGGTACCGGTTCTGCTCGATCGTGGCGGGGCCGCGGAGATGTCCCGTGCGCGCGGCCAAGTCCCAGAGGGCCTGGGCCGCGGGCCGGGCGTCCATGACCGTGCGGTTCAGCTGAGGGGCGCCGAGGCGTGTGAAATCCCGCACGCGGTCGAATGCGAGCGCCGACGCGCGCGACTGCTCGCGGCTCGCTTCCGCGAAGAGGAGCTGCTTCGTGTAGACCTGCGCCAGGTTGTAGTGCGGCTCGACGGCTCCGGGACTGGCGGCCGCGGCCGATTCGTAGAGCTGGCGGGCCCGCGCGTAGTCCTCGCGCGCGAAATAGACGTTGCCCAGGCCGGTCAGGATCCAGGGGCTGTTCGGCCGGAGCACCGCGGCCAGGGTCAGCTGCTCGGCCGCGCCGTCCAGATCGCCCGCGCGTCGGCGGAGGGTCCCGAGCGCGAAGGGGAAGAGCGCCTCGTTGGCGTCTCGCGCCTCCCACGCCTGGATCGCGCGCGCGACGTCCGGGTCGTATCCCGACGAGAGCGCCCGGTCCACGAGCAGGCTCGGCTCGTCCAGCCGCGGGGCTCCGGCCCACGGGGCGACGGAGCCGCTCCAGCCGGCCAGGGCCAGCGCCGAGGCGACGAAGAGGAGCACGAGCAGCGCCTCGCGCTTGCCGAGGCGGAACGAGAGGAGCCCCGCGAAGACGGTCGCCGTGGCCGCGGCGCCGAGGCCCCAGAGCGCGGGCGCGATTGCGATCATGCCCGCGCCGAACCCCCCGACGCGGCTTCCGCGCGCGCCGAGCGATTCCGCGATGACGTGCACGAGATGGGGAAGGTGGCGCAGGACGATGCCGACCAGGGCGAGGAGGAGGCTGAGCATCCAGACCACGACCAGCGCCGTGACCGCGTTCGCCAGGAGGTGGCGCTGCCAGGGGTAGCTTCGTCCCAGGATCCGGAACGCCTCGGCGGCCTCGGCCACCGCGCGTCCCGGCTCCGACGTCAGGAGCAGGCGCGCGATGGTGAAGTGCGGGTCGGGGTAGTCGGGATCGAACAGGGAGGCGGCTTCGAGGAGACGGATCGCTTCGGGACGGGCGCCGGCGGCGTTGCGCTCGAGCGCTTCGCGATAGCAGGCCTGCGCCATCGGCAGGTCGCGCGCGACGCCGCGGTCGTATTTCGTTTCGAGGGCGGCGGCGATGGCGGCGTCGTCGAGCGACGCGGCGCCGGCGCGCGGCGCAAGCGAGAACGCGCACGCGAGGATCACGACGACCGCGAGTAGGCGGGGGGCTGGCGCCACGAGCGGCACGTTAGGCTCCGGCCGGGCGAGGGTCAAGGGAAATGTCCCTCGCGCGTGGTATCCTCACCGCTCGTTCACCCCCGACCCACCATTCGCGAATTCCGGAGGAGTCGCATGAGTCGCGAGGCGACGCGCATCGAGGCGCTGCCGTCCAGGATCGGCCAGCCGGTCACGCTGGAAGGCTGGCTGATGAATCGCCGCTCCAGCGGCAAGATCGAGTTCCTGCAAGTGAGGGACGGAAGCGGCGTCGTCCAGTGCGTGGCCGTCCGCTCCGACCTGCCCGACGAGACCTTCGCGCGCTGCGCTTCGGCCGCGCAGGAGAGCGCGATCCGCGTGAAGGGCGTCGTCCGCGAGGACAAGCGCGCCCCGAGCGGCGTGGAGCTCACGCTCACCGACCTCGAGATCGTCGCGCCGAGCAAGGACTACCCGATCACGCCGAAGGAGCACGGGACCCCCTTCCTGCTCGACCATCGCCACCTCTGGATCCGCTCGCAGCGCCAGCACGCGATCCTCCGGATTCGCCACACCGTGGTGGACGCCTGCCGCGACTTCCTGAACCGGGACGGCTTCATCCTCGCCGACGCGCCGATCTTCACGCCCAATGCCTGCGAGGGGACGACGACGCTCTTCGAGACCGACTATTTCGGGGAGAAGGCGTACCTCACGCAGAGCGGGCAGCTGTACAACGAGGCCACCGCCATGGCGCTGGGGAAGACCTACTGCTTCGGGCCGACCTTCCGGGCGGAGAAGTCGAAGACCCGCCGGCACCTGATCGAGTTCTGGATGGTGGAGCCGGAGGTGGCGTACGCCACGCTGGACGACGTCATGGACCTCATCGAGCGCTTCGTGACGTCCGTCGTGGAGCGGGTGCTGACCGACCGGAGGACCGAGCTCCGCGTGCTGGAGCGCGACACGGCTCCCCTCGAGCGGGTGAAGGCCCCCTTCCCGCGGATCGCCTACGACGAGGCGGCCCGGATCCTCGTCGCGAAGGGGCTCCCGTTCGAGGCGGGGAACGACTTCGGCGGCACGGACGAGACGGTGCTCACCGAGGGATTCGACCGTCCCTTCTTCGTGCACCGCTTTCCGGCCGCGGTGAAGGCCTTCTACATGAAGCGCGACCCCAAGGACGAGCGCCTGTCGCTCTCCTGCGACCTCCTGGCCCCGGAGGGGTACGGGGAGATCGTGGGAGGCGGGGAGCGCGAGGACGACCTCGAAACGCTGGCCGGCCGGGTCGCCGACCACGGGCTTCCCGAAGAGGCGTTCCGCTGGTACCTGGACCTGCGGCGCTACGGCTCGGTTCCGCACGCGGGATTCGGCATGGGGATCGAGCGGGCCCTGACCTGGATCTGCGGCATCGACCACGTCCGCGAGACCATTCCCTTCCCGAGGATGCTCCATCGGCTGAAGCCCTGAAGGGGCGGGCGGGTGTCGGGAAAAGGGGCGCGGAAATGCTATAATCAACGTGGTTGCTCCCGTCGCATCCCGCTTTGCACCGTCGGAGTACCCCTTTGCGCCGGCTCTTCGTCCTGCTCCTCCTCGCGCTCGCGTCGATCCCGTCGTGGGTCGCGCGGCCCCCGGAGGCCCGGGCCGCGGACAGCCGCGCGCTCTACCGGATCGTCCCGCCCAAGGGCGCGGCGGCACGGCTGCTCCGACTGGGCTTCGACCCGGCCGGCTACGGCCCCGGCTCCTCCCTCGATTTCATCCTGACCCTCGAAGAGGCCGCGCGGGCGCGCTCGCTGGGCTTCACGCCGGTCCCGCTGTCCGCGCGTGGGGGACCGCTCTCCGCGCCGGCGGCGCCCGGCCTGGGCGCCTATCACACGTACGGCGAGGCCCTGGCCGAGATGGCGTCTTACGCCGCGGCGCACCCCTCGATCGCGCGGCTCGACACGCTGGGACTGAGCCTCGAGGGCCGGCCGATCGTCGCGATCGAGATCTCCGACAACCCCGGCGTCGACGAGGGCGAGCCCGAGGCGCTCGTGGACGGGTGCCTGCACGCCCGCGAGCTGATGAGCGTCGAGGTGCCGCTCTACGCGATGCGGCGGCTGCTCGACGGCTACGGCGCCGACCCGGGGCTCACCGCGCTGATCGACTCGCGGCGGATCTGGATCGTCCCGGTGGCCAATCCCGACGGATACGTCTATGTGGAGCAGCATTCCGGCGGCCAATCCAGCGGCTGGTGGCGCAAGAACCGGCGGCCCAACGGGGACGGCTCGGTCGGCGTCGATCTGAACCGGAACTACGGGTTCGAGTGGGGCTACGACGACGTCGGTTCCAGCCCCACGCCCTCCTCCGACACCTATCGCGGCACCGGCGCCTTCTCGGAGCCCGAGACCCAGGTGCTCCGGGATTTCATCGATTCCCGGCAGCTCACCGTCGCGCTCTCGTTCCACTCGTACGGGGATCTGGTGCTCTATCCCTGGGGCTACGACCGGCTGGACGCGCCCGACAACGCCGTCTTCGTCGCCCTGGGCGATTCGATCGCGTCGTACAACGGCTATCGGGTGGGGAATCCTAGGTCGAACGCGATCTACCTCACGAACGGCGGGATCGACGACTGGGTCTACGGGGATGCCTACGACAAGCCGGCTCTCTACGGGTACACCGTGGAGCTGAACACCGAGGTTGAGGGCGGATTCGACCCGCCTGACGCCCTGATCGGGCCGACGTGCGCCGCGAACTGGGGCGGGGTGCTGGCGGTCCTTCGCTACGCCGACCTGCCGCGGCGCGTGCTCGGTCCCGCCCGGCCCGAGTCGCCGGCGGTGGTGGTGGGCCCGGGGGGGACGGCCCAGATGCGATGGAGCTACACCGCGCCCGATCCCGCGAACCTGCCCGCGACGCACGAGGTGCGCCGGATCGCGCAGGTGCTCCGCGCGCTCGACGACGCCGAAGCGGGGATGGCCGACTGGGACACCCTCCGCTTCGCCTGGTCCACCGCGCGGAGGGCGGACGGGAGCCACAGCTACGCATCGGGCTCCTCGGACAATCGGGAGAGCATTCTCACATCCCGCGCGTCGCTCGACGTGGGGACGGCCGACAGCCTCGTGGCCTGGGCCTGGTGGGACCTCGAGTCGGGATTCGACTACTGGTACGCGCAAGCCTCCGTGGACGGCGGGGCGACCTGGCACTCGCTCGCCGGCACGCACACGACGAACCTGAATCCCTCGGGGCAGAACGAGGGGTTCGGGGTGACGGGGTCGAGCGGCGGCGTGTTCGCGCGCACCGCCTTCAGCCTGCTTCCGTACGTGGGGAAGCAGGCCCTCGTCCGGTTCCGCTGCGTGACCGACGCCGCCAACCACGGCGAGGGGCTCTACCTGGACGACATCACTCCCGACCCGCGCTACACGGGAGTCGTCTCGTCCGACACCGGCAGCCCCGACACGGCCTTCACCCTGGCGCCGCTTCCCACCCAGCCCACCTGGTTCCAGGTCCGGGGAGTCGACGGGGAGGGCCAGCCCTCCAACTGGAGCGGACGCGTGCTCTTCTCCCCGAACGTCGCCGGCGTGGCGGCGGGCGCCGCCCCGCGGGTGGACCGGCTCGCCGGGATCGCCCCCAATCCCGCGAATCCGCGCGCCGACGTTCGCTTCACCCTGTCCTCGGGCATGCCGTCGGCCTGGCGGCTCGACTGCTTCGACGCCTCGGGGCGGTGGATGGGCCGGATCGCCGAGGGGCGCGACGACGGTTCGGGGGGCGACCGGAGCGCGGCCTGGAG